>PUOI01000335.1 GCA_003552765.1 Candidatus Hydrogenedentota bacterium
GCGGCGCTACGAGGGAAACGTCTTCCGTCCCCAAGGGTCACCCCCTTCATAAAGCGAACAGGCCACGTACCGCCGGCATCTTGCCGGCAAACGGATCGCCTCGAAAGCGGCGCTACGAGGGAAACATCCCGCGGCCCTTTCGGGTCACTTCCTTCCAAAGGGAATCGATCCGCTCATTCCCCCTTTGAAGGGGGATCAAGGGGGATGTCATCCCCCGCGGGTTCCGCGGCGATGACTTGATCGTGGTCATACACGCCCACAATCTGATGGCCCGGCGGGACGGTGAGGAACTCCTCGTCCGGCCAATCGCCGTTCACCAGCATCTCCATCAATCGGACGCTGCCCGTAAGCTCCTCGACCCGCAGACCACTCCGGGCGGCCTCGTCAAGGATCCGCTTAATCATACCTGGTTCGCGCGTCTCGGGCACGTCGAGCAGCACAATCTTTCCGCTTTCGTCGCGGGGCTGCATGGCGTCCAACAGATACTGCGCGTTCTCTTCGCCGTAGGTGGCCGCCAAGTCTTCGTAGGTGACGCCTTGCGAAAGCCATGCGCGCATGGCGCTGTCGGAAAGGAGGCTGTCTCCACGCTCCGAATAGCCGACCGACGCCCAACTTTGGCTGGGATTCTCCGAGAAGTGCTCCTTGAACCGCTCCTTCGACCCGAGGAACAAGGTGGTGCAGTCGTGCGCCCTCGGGACCACAAGCGGGATCCCCCGCGCTTTCAACCCAAGCGTCGCGTTGCCGCACAGACCGTAGCCCAATAGGATGGCGCTGTATCCCGTCTCTTCGTGTTCCGTTTCGTCGATCTGTTCTTGGAGATAGCGCCGCAGCTCCGAGGGCTGATTGTGCCGGTTCTTGGGCGTGAACACGGGCGTCACCGCGTGCGGCGAGCGAACGATGGCATGGCACGCTTCCCGGGTCAGGACTTCACACGCCAACAGCTTGAGCATCATCGGACTGCTTTCCAGGTGTATCCCGCCTAGCCATGCGCCGGCGGCCGCGCCACGCCGGTTCACTTCACGACGAGGTTGACCATCTTGCCCGGCACGTAGATCTCTTTCACGACTTCCTTGCCGCCAATGTGTTGCGCCACGCGGTGGTCGTCCTTGGCGGCGGAGAGGATGGCGTCCTTGGCGGCGTCCTTGGGGGCCTCGATGACCGCGCGCAACTTGCCGTTGACCTGCACCGGCAGTTGAACGGTGTCTTCTTCAAGCAGCGCGGGGTCGTATTCCGGCCACGGTTCGTAGGCCAGCGTGCCGGCATGCCCTAGCCGCTTCCAAAGCTCCTCGGCCATGTGCGGAGCGAAGGGCGCGAGCAGCAGCACGAACTGCTCCATCCACGCCTTGTCCATCTTGTCCGCCTTATAGGCGGCGTTGACGAACTCCATGAGCCGGCTGATGGCCGTGTTGAAGTGCAGTCCCTCGATGTTCTCGGTGACGTGCTTGATGGCGTTGTGGAGCACCCGTTGAAGGTCCGCGTCGCCACCGCTCTCGACGATGTGGGGCCTCAGTTCGCCATCGTCGCCAATGAACAGCGACCACACCCGGCGCAGAAACCGGTTCACCCCTTGGGCGCCCTCGTCGCTCCACGGTTTCTCCCGATCGAGCGGCCCCATGAACATCTCGTAGAGCCGCAACGTGTCCGCGCCGAGTTCCTTCACCACCGTGTCGGGGTTGACCACGTTGTAGCGGGACTTGCTCATCTTTTCCACGAGCGACTGGACCGGTTTCCCGCTCTCCTTGACATACCACTGGCCATCGCGTTGTTCCACCTGCTCGGGATAGTAATACTTGCCTTCCTCGTCGCGATACGAATACGCCAGGATCATCCCTTGGTTGAACAGCTTCTGGAAGGGTTCCTTCGTGGAGACGTAGCCGGCGTCGTAGAGCACCTTGTGCCAGAAACGGGCATAAAGCAGGTGCAGGACCGCGTGCTCGGCGCCGCCGATGTAGAGATCGACGGGCATCCAGTATTGCTCGGCTTCCTTGGACCAGGCGGCGTCATCGTTTTGGGGATCGCAAAAGCGCAGATAGTACCAGCAGGAGCCCGCCCACTGGGGCATGGTGTTGGTCTCGCGCCAGGCGGGCTGGCCTGTTTCAGGATCGGTGGTCTTCACCCACTCCTCCGCGCGGGCCAGCGGCGGACGGCCATCGGGCGTGGGACGGTAATCGTCCAGCTCGGGCAACGCGACGGGCAGGTCCTTCTCGGGCACGGCGCGCACGGTCCCGTCTTCCAGATAGAGCAAGGGGAACGGCTCGCCCCAATAGCGCTGGCGGCTGAAGAGCCAATCGCGGAGCTTGTACGTGACGGCGCCGTTGCCCAGGCCGCGTTCCTCCAGCCACTGGATGATGGTGCGCTTGGCCTCGGGAACGTTGAGTCCGTTGATGACCGGCGAGTTGATGAGGATGCCGTCGCCTGTATACGCTTCCGTGTCGATGTCCCCGCCCTTCACAACTTCCACGATGGGCAGATTGTACGCCTTGGCGAAGGCGTAGTCGCGCTCGTCGTGGGCGGGCACGGCCATGATCGCGCCGTAGCCGTACTCGTAAAGGACGTAGTCGGCCACCCAGATGGGGACGCGCTCCTGGTTGACGGGATTGATGGCGTAGGCCCCCGTGAACACGCCCGTCTTAGCCGCTTCTTCTTGCACGCGCTCCTGGGCGCTGCGGCGCTTGGCCTGTTCCACGTACTTCTTGACTTCCTTGCGGTGCGCCTCCGTGGTCACGCGCCCCACCAAGGGATGCTCGGGGGCCAGCACGCAATACGTCGCGCCATACAGCGTGTCGGGCCGCGTCGTGAAGATGGTGAACTCCTCGGCGCACCCGTCCACCTTGAACACGGCTTCCGCCCCTTCGCTCCGGCCGATCCACTCGCGCTGCATGGCCTTGATGCCCTCGGGCCAGTCCAAGCCCTCGAGATCCTGAAGCAGCCGCTCGGCGTACTCCGTGATCTTCAGCATCCACTGCGTCATCATGCGTTGTTCGACGGGGTCGCCGGTCTCGACGTACTTGCCGTCCTTCACTTCCTCGTTGGCGAGCACCGTGCCGAGGGCGGGGCACCAATTGACGGCGGCCTCGGCCTGATACGCGAGACCGCGCTCGAACAGGACCAGGAAGATCCATTGGGTCCATTTGTAGTACTTGGGATCGGTGGTGTTGATCTCGCGATCCCAGTCGTAGGAAAGGCCAAGGGACTGGATTTGGCGGCGGAAGGTGTCGCAGTTGCGCTGGGTTATCCCGGCGGGATGTTCCCCCGTGCGGACAGCGTGCCGTTCGGCGGGCAGACCAAAGGCGTCCCACCCCATGGGATGCAAGACATTGAAGCCGCGCATCCGCTTATACCGCGCCACGATATCCGTCGCCGTGTAGCCTTCGGGGTGGCCCACGTGAAGCCCATCGCCGCTGGGATAGGGGAACATGTCCAGTATGTAATACTTTGGCTTGGACTCATCCACATCCGTCTTGAATGTCTTGTTCTCCAGCCAATAGCGTTGCCATTTCTGTTCGATGTGTTGATGGTCGTAACTGCCACGCGCCATGAAAGTGCGATCCTCTGTCCGGGTTGAATCC
>PUOI01000603.1 GCA_003552765.1 Candidatus Hydrogenedentota bacterium
CAAGAGGCAGCATGGCCTTCCAGGCCATGAATCACGGGCTGGAAGCCCGTGCTACGTCACCGCCCAGAACAAAGGCGGACCGGCTACTAGACTTCAGAAACCCACATTAACTTTGTTGTTGCTTGTGAATATCCTAGATCCAAATCACGCCGTTGTCAAACAAGAAAGGGAAGAGCCGCCAGCACTTGGTCAGTGCCAACCCTGTGGATGTTCCCACACCACTTCACGTTTCACGCTTGAGGCACGCGGAAGCCAGGGCTCATCGTGGGCGCGTGTGGCGCTGAAAGCGCCATGGGGAGTAGCCTAGGGCAAGCGAAGCGCAGCCCTAGGTCACAAACCGCGTCCGAAATCGGTCCTGAAGGGACCGGAGCGAACGCCGCGCTTTTCTTTCGTCCCTTCAGGACGGACACGCGAGGGGGGGCTCTATCCTAGGGCTGCGCTTCGCTTGCCCTAGGATAATTGCTATCGCGCCTCTGGCGCGTGGTTGGTTGACCATCCGTCAAGGCCCTTCACGTAAACCGTTATCAGACCGTCCGTCTTGACCCCAGCCCCAAATCCATGTATGGCAACACCTACCCAGCGTGGGCGCGGCGTTGGCGTAGGAGGAAGAAGAGCAAGGCCACGCCGGCGATGGTCTGCAGCAGGCTGGTATGGTGTCCCCACGTGAAATCCGCCCAGGGGACCGTGTCTTCCCGGAAGAACTCCAGGATGAACCGGGGCGCGCCGTAGCCAATGAGAAAGGTGGTCAAAAAAGCGCCATTCCACGCCATTTCCGGACCGCGCCGCCGTTCCACCGTGGCAAGTGCGCCAAACAACGCGCCGTGCAACGCCATGTCGGCCACGGACCAGATGGCGAAGGGCGTCAGCGAAAACGGCGTGGTTTGGGCAAACCATACGGCCGCCCTTGCCACCAACCCGCCGAGCAGGATTCCGGGGACGAGCGCGTCCAAGAGCGGCAGCGCCGTGCGCCGGAGAATCCACGCCGCGGCGAGTCCGCCCAAGAGCACCCCCCAATACCCGCCGAATGAGCCGAACGCGATGGCGGCATCCGACGGCAGGGGATCCACCCGCTGGGCCGCCTCAAGCGTACCTGGAATTCCGTAAAGCGCCGCCCCAGCAACCCCACACACGCTGACCCACGCCAGCAAGGCGGCGGCCGTCGTGCGCCCGCACTGGGCGGCGAGCCGTATCCGGCTGTAGGACGCCAACAAGAAGACGGCCAAGGCGCCCGCCAATAGAAGCCCTTCCGGAGTAAGAATGAAAGACCCTATCCGTACGCCCATGCCACATCACCCCGATAGGATTCGATGTTCATAGCCGCACGTCCTCATAGCGCGTCGAGAGGCGTTCGGTCCATGATGCGTTCGTTCACAATAGCCGCCGCCACAAGCAGCAGGCCCACGGCGGCCGCGACATGCGGCTGAGCGAAGCCGGCATGCTCGAGGTTGTAGCGCGCGAGGCCCAGGATGACCACGGCGAGAAACGTCCCCTCCACGCAGCCGCGTCCCCCGCGCAGCCGGGTTCCGCCGAGAAGCACGCAGGCTATCGCGTCGAGTTCGAGGCCGGGGAAGGTGTGGATGGGGATAAGTTCGCGGGCGCTGACCGTGAATAACGCGGCCAGCCCGCACGCGAGTCCGGACAGCGTGAAGAGCCCTATCGTCAACCTTCGGACGGGGATGGCCGCGAACCGGGCGGCGGTCTCGTTTTCGCCGATGCATTCCGCGTAGCGGCCCATCCAGGTTCGGCGCAGGACGAGCCCGCCGCCGGCGGTTAACGCAATCCAGAGCAGCACGGAAGGCGTTAGAAACGCGCCAAACCCCGCCGGGATCCATTCCCCCTGCCCCAGCGCAAGGAAGCCATCGGACAACGCCGGCCGCGTTCCGCCGGTTCCAATGGCCATGGCTATCCCGGTGAACAGGAGAGCCGACGCGAGCGTGCCCCAGAAGGAAGGGATGCGAAGCATCGCGGTCACGGCGCCGTTGAACATGCCCGCCGCGCCGCCCACGGCAAGTGCCCCGGCGGCGGCCAGCGCGAGGGGCCAGCCCGCGTTTTCCGACAAGCCCGCGAGCACGGCGGCGCAGAGGGCCAGAATGGCCCCTAGGGAAACGTCGAGCCGTCCCGCGCTCACGACAAAAGTCAGGCCCAGGGCGATCACGCCCACCGGCGCCCAGTACGACGTGGCCAAGGCGGCGGCGCTGGACCCCGTTAGTTCCGCGGCGATTATTGCCCGCGTTAACAGGAGAAGCGCCGCCAGCGCGAGCACGGCTTCCCGCGTTCGCAACAGCCCGGCATTCATGGCCGTTGTCCTCGGAGGTGTTGCCCCGCTAGACCATCATAGGCAGCCAGCAGGGCCAGCACGGCCACCACGATGTACGGCCAAGGGGGACTGACTTCTAGATGCTGAAGGGCGTTGAGAAGCAGTACGAGAAAGAGCGCCCCCAGCAGCGCCCCGAGGGGCGTTCCTTTTCCGCCCAGCACGCTTGAGCCCCCGATGATCGCCGCCGCAATCGCCGTCAACTCCATGAGATAGCCTGTGTCCGGGTATACCGTGCCGGTCACGCCCGCATGCATCAGCCCCGCCACACTGGCCAAGACGCCCCCAATGGCGAAGGCGAAGAGGGTGACGCGCGCCTTGAACACGCCCACTGCCCGCGCGGCCCTTGCGCCGTTCCCGACGGCGAGGATTCGGCGCCCGATGACCATGTGGCGCATCATGATATGCGTGATGGCGGTGATCAGCGCGAGGTATAGGGCCACCTTGGGGATGCCCGCCAGGCTTCCTTCACTCAATGCGCGGAAGGATTCCGGGAGATGGGCGAGTTCGACGCCGCCCGTCACCCTTCGGATGAACCCCCGGTACACGGCGGCGGCCGCCAGCGTGATTACCAGGGGATGAGCCCGCGCAAGCAAGGCGGCCCCCGCGTTCGCCAGTCCGCACCATACGCCGAGGGCGATCGCCCAGCCCAGGCACAGCTCGGGCGCCAGCCCCGCGTGCGCACCGGTGGCCGACGTTGCCGCGGCCAAACCGAATAAGGCGCCGATACTGACGTCCATTCCCCCCGCGCCAAGCACGATCACGGCGGCCTGCGCCATGATGGCGGTGATGGCGAATGTCACAAGCATGTCATGCGCGTTTGCGGCGCTGGCGAACTCCGCCGGGCCAAAGAGATACATGCCGCCCGCAAGGAGGATGCTCAGCGCAAGCAAGACGGTCTGACGCGGTCTGACGGAGGGTTCGGGACCGCTGGCGCGTGTCTTGGGCTTTCCAGAATTGGCGACGGGCACGGCGGCCTGCGCGATGGCGGCCTGGGTGTCGTGCGAAGGGTCGAATTCGCCCGTGACGCGGCCGTCCGACAGCGTGAGCACCCGGTTGCACATCCCGTGGGCCTCGGCGGGATCGCTGGTAATCAGCAGCACGGCTGCCCCTTGCCGGGCGGCGTCCGCCGCAAGTTCGCGGATATCCTCCTTGGACGCCGTATCCATGGATCGCACGGGTTCGTCGAGCACAAGAACCCGGGGTTTCGCCACAAGCCAACGGGCAAGTGCCGCTTTCTGCTGATCGCCCG
>PUOI01000545.1 GCA_003552765.1 Candidatus Hydrogenedentota bacterium
CAGCAGCGGGGGAGGGTAGAAGCCCTCGAGCCTTGAGCCGCACGCGGATGCCGCACCAGGCGAGTTAACCCGGATTTCCCATATGGAGGGAACGCTGGGTGGCATGAGGCTTGCTTGTCTTCACGCGTAGAGCGTGTTTCGCGGCCTTTTCAGCCATTCTGGCAGGAGCAACCTGTGGGTGAGAGGAAAACTGGCGGTCTTCGGGTGCGATTTGACAGTCAATTGAAGCTCGAGTTCCATGGCGCCAAGGTGACCTCCGACGCCGGGTTGCTGCCCTACCGCGAACTCGATGAGATGTTTGGCCTGACGGCGATGGCTGAAGACATGTTTCACGACGCGCGCACGGGCGCGAACGTCCAGCACTCGATGACTGCCTTGTTGCGCCAATCGGTCTATGGTCGCCTTGCCGGCTACGAGGACGTGAACGACGCGGACCGGTTGCGTGTCGATCCGGCGATGCGCTCCGTGGTGGGCGGTCGGGCCGCGACACGTCACGCGGCCTCGACGAGCCAGATGGGCCGTTTCGAGACGGACCTGCTGGCCGACGAGGAGAACACCGAGGGGCTGATGAAACTCTCCGGACGGTGGATCGACCAAGTGAATCATCGCTCGCCGATGAAGAAGTTGGTTCTCGACATGGACAGTTCCGAAAGCCCGGTGCATGGGGAACAGGAAGGCTCGGCGTACAACGGACACTTCGGATGCGACTGCTATCATCCCCTGTTCTGCTTCAACCAGGAGGGCGACCTGGAAGGCGCTCTGTTGCGTGAGGGACACGTCCATAGTGCGGAGGACTGGCGGACGGTCCTCGATCCGGTCGTCTTGCGGTATCGAGACCGGCCCCTTCGCCGTTTCTTCCGGGCGGATGCGGCCTTCGCCAAGCCCGAGTTGTACGCGTTCCTTGAGAAGGAGGCGTTCGCCTACGCGATCCGCCTTCCGGCCAACGCCGTCCTCGAACGCGCAATTGAGCCCCTGTTGACGCGGCCGGTGGGACGCCCGCCGAGGAAGCCCAGGGTCTTCTACCACAGCTTCGAGTATCGGGCGGGCACATGGGACCGCGCGCGCCGCGTGGTCGCCAAGGTGGAATGGCACGCCGGGGAACTCTTCCCGCGCGTGGGCTTCATCGTCACGAACCTGCCGTGGCGCGTGGACCGCATTGTGCGGTTCTACAACAAGCGCGGCACGACCGAGCAATGGATCAAGGAGGGCAAGTACGCGGTGAAGTGGACGCGCCTGTCCTGCCACGACTTCCGAGACAACGAGGTCCGGCTTCAGCTTTTCGCCCTGGCGTACAATCTGGCGAACTTCATGCGTCGGCTGGCCCTGCCGGGGAGCGTGAAACATTGGTCGCTCACCACGCTCCGGGAGAAGCTGATCAAGATCGGCGCGAAGGTGGTGCGCCATGCCCGATACGTGACATTTCAGATGGCGGAGGTGGCGATTCCGCGGCGGCTCTTCGCGACGATCCTCCGTCGCATCGGGAGATTGCGTCCCGTGCCGGTGTAACGGCACGCCGAGTGGGGTGCATACAGGCAGATGAGCGATGGGCCGGGAGGAACACTGTGCGGCCATCCGGTGAAGCTGTGTGCCCAGAGCGGACTGTGCGCTCGCGCACGCCCCATCCGGCGGCCAGACCGCCAGCCAGAAGCGACAAATCGGCCACGGCGGCCATTGACATGCCTCACCGAGCGCGTATAATGACGATCAAATGACCTGCCGTCGCGGTGGCGGCGGCCATATGGGAAATCCCGGGTTAAGCCTCGAGCGCTAGGCAAGCGCGAGAGGAGGTAAGGATAGCCGGCAAGCCGGGAACCGGCATGGGGGAATTCCCGGGGACAAAAAAAACAAGGAGGGGAGGGCGACCGGCAGACCGGGGGCCGGCAACGGAACACCCCGGCGCAGGACCGAGAAGGAAAGCGACAAAAGCAGTAGAAGCCGGCAAGCCGGGGGCCGGCGATTGAAAAGCCCCGGCAACAGACAGAAAGAAGGAGAAGAAGCAATGTTGGCAACGAACGTCAGGACGAGAGGAGTGCAGGGCGCAAGCGCGTTCACGCTGATCGAGCTGCTCATCGTGGTCATCATCGTGGGCATCCTGGCCGCCGCGGCGGTGCCCCTGTACATCGCACAGGCCGACCGAGCCAGGATCTCCGAGGCCACCGCCGGACTGGGCGCCATCCGCACCATGATGACGGCCTACAGGACGGAGCATGGGGCGTTCCCTGTTCCAGAGGGTGAGGAAAGCATCGTTGACATCCTTGGCCTGGACTTCGATGACAACGCCTTTTTCGGCAACGACTCATTTTCTGTCGAAGGTGACGCAGATGACTACGTCGCCATTGCTACTGGACAAGGTGAAGGTGGCGATGCACACCGCGCTGGTGAAGTTGACGGTTTCACGGTCCAAATGAACCGTCAAGGCGAAGTGAGCTACAGAACGTCCGATGACGACGATTTTAACAATGGCGACCTCACTGCTGATTAGTAATCAGCCAAGGATTTGTCCTTGGCCTTGGGATGAACGTTCTTGAGCACTAGATCGCTCATCCGCCCCACAAGGGGCGCCGCACGAGCAAGCCGCGCGGCGTGGGGACAACGGGCTTGGCGCTCTTGTCCCCATGCCGCAGCCGGAGCCAACGCTGGGGGACGGGGGACGGCGGCCGGCGGCCTTCAGCCGGCGAGCGGGGGGAACTGGCGGACCGCGGCAAAGGGCTGTGCCCCTGCGCCCTCGACGTGTCGGCGCCTTGCGCCTTGGCGAAACGCCGCGGTCCGCTAACCGCCCCCTGGAAGCACCCTCGCCTGCCGCAAACGGCGCGGCGGGCACGGACACGGCAGGACGCAGCATTTTGGCGGATTGGCCCATGAGCGCCCCGATGCCCAAAGGATGCAACCTCCGCTCCCGCCAAGGCGGGGCCTCGCTGCTCGAGGTGATGGTGGCCAGCGTGGTGCTGCTGGCGGGCACGCTGGGCGCGATGGCCTACCTGGGCCACGGGCAAGTCGCCCTCCTGCGCCAGGGCCACAGCCGCCTCGCCGCGCAAGTGGCCCATTCGCGCCTGGAGGAGCTGCGCACCGTCCGCTACAACGTGCTGGAAACCCACGGCGAGGAGGACACGCCTGTCCAACTGGCCAGCCTCACCGGCTGGCGGACCACCGAAATCGTCGCTGTGGACGAAAACGAAGACGGTCTCATTGACTACAAGAAAGTCCGCGTCGTCGTCTCCTGGCCGGTGGGCGACCTGACGCAGGAGGTCGAACTGGTCACCCTGTTCGCCCCGGCCGACTAGCAGCAATGCCGTTGACTTTAGACGGCGATTGGTGTCTGTTTTAGGTTTTAGGTTTTAGGTTTTAGGTTTTAGGTTTAACGGCCCCGCCGAGCATCGGGCGCCGTCATTTGAAACGGCAAACAAAGAATCTTCAGCAGGGTTTGCACCGAATGCCATTGGATTTGAACGATTCCGCAATTTCGAACCTTTCCCCAACAGGAACCCTAAACCTTAAAACCTAAACTTGGGAGGGCATATATCCGATGTTCCAAC
>PUOI01000619.1 GCA_003552765.1 Candidatus Hydrogenedentota bacterium
AACGAACTCCAATCCATCAGCCAGCGCTACGGCATCCGCACCAGCTACGACTGATCAAAGACGCGCCGGAGGCGCGATAGCAAGTAGCCTGGGGTAAGCGAAGCGCAGCCCCAGGTCACAGGCCACCTCCAAAATTGGTCCTGAAGGGACCGAACCGGCCGTCGCACCTCTTTGTTCCGTCCCTTCAGGACGGACATGCCGGGGGGCCTCCCACCCTGGGGCTGCGCTTCCGCTTGCCCCAGGCTACTGCCTATGGCGCTTTCAGCGCATCACACGCCTACGCGTTGAGTCCTGCATATCATGGCGCGATGCGCCTTGAAACACCAACTTACGTGAGAACAGCCGCCTTGCGTGTACCGGCCCCGTGCGGTAGACTTCGTGCAATCGGTTTATAAGCCCATAATCCCAATGCTGACAAAAGGAGAACCATCCATGCGTTACCGCCGGAGTTGTCTTATCCTTCTCATTTGCGTCGCAGGCATGGCCTGGACCGCCCACGCCGAGTATGAGCCCACCGAGAGCTACGACGTACGTGAGATGCACGGGTTCACCGTGCGCGTGAGCGCCGATCTGCTAGAGCGGGAGGAACTCGCGGAGCAAACGCTGCTTGTGCTGGAAAAACAAGTCTTCGACATGGTCCGGCGGCTGCCTGATCACGCCGTGGAGAAGCTCAAGGACATCGAGACCTGGGTCGAATACGAAACGGAAGGCGCCCGTGCCGCCATGTGCTACCACGTATCCGAGGGATGGCTCCGAGCGAACGGCTACAATCCGGAGAAGGCGCAATCGGTTGAGGTTTCAAACGCCCGGGCGTTCCTGAATCACACCATCGAGCAACCCTCCATGGTGTTGCACGAGTACGCCCACGCCTGGCATCACAATTTCCTGCCGGACGGTTATGGCAACGCCAAAATCGAGGCCGCCCATGAAGCCGCCAAGGAGTCCGGCGATTACGAAGAAGTCCGGCACATCAACGGCAGCACACAGCGCCATTACGCCTTGACCAACCCGATGGAGTACTTCGCCGAGGCAAGCGAGGCCTACTTCGGGATAAACGACTTCGAGCCTTTCGTCCGCGGCCAGCTCAAGCATTTTGATCCCGAGGGCTACGAGTTGATCGAGGAGAAATGGGGTGTGGCGGAGCAGCCCGAATTCGAGCCCACCGAGAACTACGAAGTCCGGGAACTACACGGCTTCACCGTTCGCGTCAGCCCCGCCCTGTTGAAGCGGGAGGAGCTTGCGCAAGAGGCGCTGCTCGTGCTCGAACACAAACTCTTCGACATGACCCGCCGGTTTCCCGATCACGCCGTGGAAAAGCTCAAAGAGATTGAGGTCTGGGCCGAATACAGGGGGAGCACACTCGGCGGCGGGGTCCCCACGGACACCGCAATGTGCTACCACCCCACGCGGGAATGGCTTGAGGGCAACGGATACAATCCGGATAAGGCGGGGAGCATCGAGATCCTCAACGCGCGGTCCTTTGTTGAGCACACCATTGAGATACCTTCGATGGTGTTGCACGAATTCGCCCATGCCTGGCATCACAACTTCTTGCCGGACGGCTACGACAACGCCAAGATCAAAGCCGCCTACGAGGCCGCCAAGGAATCCGGCGATTACGAGGAAGTCCTCCACATCCGGGGCGTCACGCAACGCCACAACGCCTTGAGCGATCCCATGGAGTACTTCGCCGAACTCACCGAGGCCTATTTCGGCGCGAATCTATTCGAGCCGTTCGTGCATGGCGAACTCAAACACTTTGACCCCCAGGGCTATGATCTGATCGAGGAGAAATGGGGCATCGCGGAGTAAGGCGCAAAGCGAATAGGGTTGATAGCACATCCCCCGGCTCTTGTGGGCCGGGGGATGTGCTTATCCAACGCCTCACGTATTCTTGAACAGGCTGTTCTGATGCTCGGCCTTTTCGACAATGTCCAGCACCGTCTTTTCGTCCGGCGCGTTGATGATGGATTCGCGGAACCCTGGATTGGAAAGTAGGTGGGCAATGCCGGCCAGGGTGCGCACGTGGCCCTGGAAATTGTGGCGCGGCAAGATAAGAAGGATGATCAGGCGGGCGGGCTCGCCGTCGAGCGTGTCAAACGGGATGCCTTGGGGCGCGGAGCCCAACGCGCCCATGATCTGCTCAACCTTGTCCGAGGAGGCGTGGGGCAGCGCGATGCCGTGGTCCATGCCGGTGCTCATGGTCTGCTCGCGCTCCATGACGACGTCGAGCAGGTGCTGACGCAGGTCCTCAGGCGCTTCCCCGGCCTCCACGAGAAGATCCACAAGTTCCTCGATTGCTTCCTCTTTGGTCTGCGCGTCCAAGTTCAATTTAATGAGACCGCTGTGGAGTATCTCTCCCAGCAACATGGTTATCTATGCTCCATCGGCCCGCCGGCCTTATTCGTGGTTGCCTGCCAGCTTTTCGTAACAGAGTTGAAATACTATCCCCCTTTGAACCCGCGTCCGCCGCGCATTCGCTCCCGGCGCCAAGGGGGTGCGCTCAATTCAGGATAGCATGAACAGTCTTGTTCCGCCAGTTACATCCCCCGGCCCTTCGGGCACCCCCTTAAAAGGGGAGATGTCCTCCTTATAGTTCCCCCTTTGAAGGGGGATCAAGGGGGATGTTCTCCTTATCGTTCCACCTTTGAAGGGGGATCAAGGGGGATGTCCCCTAAACCGCGCCGCGTCTGCTGACACACAATCTGCCCATCCCGGAGGGGATATGTCAAATCGGTATCCGGCGCAAAACGGACTCGCCCCTTTCGGGCAAACCAACACACCAAAAAGGGGCGAGCCAAACGAACCGGCGCGGACGCGATTAGAACCGCGCCTTGAGACGCTTCACCAGCCGGGTGATCCAGAGGTCCAGATAGGAGGCGCCAAGCTCGCGCACCACGTCCAACCCTTGGTCACGGCCCAGCTCCTCCGCGCGTTCCCGGGCCAGCCGCCGGGCATTCTCCCGTTGCTCCTCCGTCAGCGGTTCGCCGCCATTCGCCGCCTTCATGACTTGGACGTAGCGCCGGTAGGTCTCCTCAACAGCGGCCTCCAGCGTGGCCACGGCTTGCTCGCGCCGCTGCTCCCTATACCGGCCATACCATTCCGTCGTCTTCAGCAACGGCCACGCGAACGCCAGTATTCCCGCGGCCGCGGCGAAAACCGTTTCAACAAGCGTTGAATCGCCCCCAAACATAGGCATTTCCCTTTCGTTTTTTGATGCTTCTCTCTGCTGGCCGCCTATCGGAGACATGCGGATAGCTTGATTCGCTTTGTCTTAGCCGTGAGGTGACACGGGCTTCCAGCCCGTGATTCATGGCCTGGAAGGCCATGCCACCTCCTAGCGCGTTTACTTTGGCGGACAACAAGTTTAGGCTTGACGCTCCCCTAACCGCTCCGTTCCCGGTTGTCCGCGTGGACATGCCCACTGGCGTAGTCGTCCTTCACGAAATCGAAGTACCGCCGGCACACCTTGCCCACGGTCCGCTGCGGTAACCGCTCCCCCGTGCGCGCGAG
>PUOI01000042.1 GCA_003552765.1 Candidatus Hydrogenedentota bacterium
GGCATGTGGTGCAGCTCGGGCCAAAAATCAGCGCCCCATGTGGCCCCTTGGTGCGTGAAATTGTGCGGGGTATAAAAATGGAAGTTGTACACCAGATTGGGGTCGTCCAGCGGCTCCAGCTCCATGAGACGCAAGTCATTGGACCAGTCGTGGCCGCACACAATGATGGTGTGCTCGGGCGCGCCTTCACGAGCGGCGGAGGCTAGCTCACGCACCACCCAGTTCCAGCGGTCCGCGCTGCTTACACGGGGTTCATTGAGCAGTTCTAGAAACAGCCAGCCGGGATCGTATTGGGAGAGATGCGAGGCGAAGCCGCGCCAAAATGCGGCTACGTTGGCCACGTGCTCATCGTCATCTTCCAACCGCTCCAGGAATTCGCCCGAGGTATGGATCTCCACAATAACCGCGATGTCGCGGTCGAGGAATTCCTGGATCGCCCAATCCAGATGGGCCAAGTAGTCATCCGGAAGCGATTCCGGGTGCTCGCTGTCAAACAAGGGCCGGGGTTCAACAGGCAATCGCACGTGCCGGAACCCCATGTCTTGGATGGCGTCGAAATCGGCGCTGGTCATGTGCGAGCGGAAATGCTCTTCGGTAAGGCTCCCCGTCTGGGCGAACCAATGACTGGTGTTGATGCCTTG
Source organism: Candidatus Hydrogenedentota bacterium (assembly GCA_003552765.1). Lineage (GTDB taxonomy): Bacteria > Hydrogenedentota > Hydrogenedentia > Hydrogenedentales > SLHB01 > SKRY01. The sequence goes on from PUOI01000042.1 coordinate 642, forward strand.
GGTGAGCCGCTCAAAACGCTCCTCCGGTACGCCCGCGGCCGCGGCGAACGCCGTGGTGAAAAGCCCCAAGGCCAAAGCGGCTCCGAAGATGGAAATGCAGGGGTTGCGAAACATTGGAGACTCCTTTCCGATTGTTGGTCCGCGAAGTGACATAATAGATGTTTCCGCGTGACAGTTTGCAAGAATACAATCACTGTAATGTGATCCAGTACCTTGACACGGGGTTGCCGGTGCGTTCGGAGATGACCTCGTTCTCAAAGACGCCGCCGTTGGCTTGGATGATTCGCGCCGAGCCAATGTTGGCCGTGTCACAGGTTACCAGAACCTCCAGAATCCCGAAGTCCCGCGCCTTCTCCAGCGTCAGTTCAAGGATACGCGTGCCGTGGCCTTTGCGCCGTTCGGTGGGACGGATACTGTAGCCAATATGGCCGCCTTCGCGCCTGAGAGCGGGCGTCAAGTGATGCCTTAGGCGGCTTACCCCGAGCAAGACACCGTCGTCCGGCCGGAAGAGCCAGTAGGTCGTGGCGGGCACGCGCACGCCGCGGCTGTCGCGGATATACGCATTCCCTACGAGCTGGTGAACATATCCCGGAAAGTCATGGGGGTAAAGCTCAAAGACGCCGTCGACGCGGCCGCCTGCGTTAACCCGGTAATCATCGGCCATGTTCAAGAAAGCGTCGCGTAACGTCACGGTGGGCTCCACCAGTGTCAAGGCCCCCGTACCGGCGGGGTGTTGCGTGTCCGTCATGGCGGCGTCTCCTGTGCCATCCTCCCCGGGGCCCCGCCGGTTTCGGCAAACCGTGGCATTCGTGAAGCTTTCTTGTGGGAACCCCGAGTCTTCTTCTGGCGCTTCACGCAGCTCTTATGATCGTTACTGAGCCTTCGTGTGTCAACCCGCGGGCTTCTCTCGGGAAGGGGGGCGGCGCTGGCGCAAAGAAAGGGCGCTCCGTTCGCCGTTGAGGGAACGAAGCGCCCAATTCGTGTATCGAAATGCGCCGGTGGGGAGTTAGGAGCGCGCCGCGGTGCTGGCGTAACGGGCCTTCATGTCCTCGAGGGTCATGGGCGCGTAGTCCTTGGCGTGACCTTTCGCGCCAAAGGACGTGAGGCGGTCCATGACGACCTTCTGCATGGCGTCGCGGGCGGGGCCGAGATACTTGCGCGGGTCAAACTCGGCCGGCTTCTCTTGAAAGACGCGGCGGATGGCGGCGGTTATCGCCAGGCGGTTGTCGGTGTCAACGTTTACCTTGCGCACGCCGTGCTCAATGCCTTCCTTGATTTGCTCGACGGGCACGCCGTAGGTATGTTCCATACTGCCGCCGTACTTGTTGATCTCGTCCACGAGTTCCTTGGGTACGCTCGAAGAACCGTGCATCACCAGATGGACATTGGGCATCCGGCGGTAAATCTCGTGGATGCGCTCCATGGCCAATGCTGGGGGAAGCATCTCACCGGTCTTGGGGTCCTTGCGCATCGACTTGTAGGCGCCGTGACTCGTGCCAATGGCCACCGCGAGCGCGTCAACGCCCGTGTCCGCCACGAATTGCTCGGCCTCATCGGGATCGGTGAGGTGGGTGGTGTCGTCGGCGGCCAATCCCGCCCCATGGCCATCTTCAATACCGCCGAGGGCGCCCAGTTCTCCTTCAACCGTCACGCCGCGTTCGTGGGCCATCTCGACCACTTCACGGGTGACGCGTACATTGTAATCGTAATCGGCGATGGTCTTGCCGTCTTCCTTCAGCGAACCGTCCATCATGACCGAGGTGAAACCCAATTCAATGGCTTGCTTACAGGTCTCGGGGCTGTTGCCGTGGTCGAGATGCATGGCGATCGGGATGTCGGGATGCAGCTCGGTGGCCGCCAGCATGAGGTGCCTCAGGTAGTTGAGCTGGGAGTACTGCAGCGCGCCCCGGCTCGCCTGAACAATAACGGGGCTATTGACTTCTTCCGCTCCGGCCATAATGGACTGGATCTGCTCCATATTGTTCACATTGAAGGCGGGAACGCCGTAACCTCCCTTCGCGGCTTCATCCAGAATTTGACGCATTGGCACTAATGGCATAGTATCTTCTCCTCTTACTTATGGAATTGTCCCCTGGGAAATGGCAAGGGGGCGAGTGACGAAAAAAAGGAGGGCCTAGTTCACCCGGCAGGCACTATAGCATGAACCCCCCTCTGCGGCCAAACAAGCGTATTCCCCGGGTAGGCTGGGGATTCGCCGTTAGTCCCGATCTTCTTCTTCCTCCTCTTCGTCTTCCGGCGGTTCCTCGACGGTTTCGTCGAGGCGCTGAACCTCGCTCTCCAGCATTTCGCTCACCGGTCCAAGCAGCCCGCGCAACCCCAAGGCTTCGCCCGCTAGATTGCGCACGACGACGGCGAGCAAATAGGACGCGGAGACGGGGCGGTCTTGGGCGATGTCGTGCAACTCAAACGGGGCCACCTCCATGCTGGGCAGGTTTACCGGGGCGAGGTTGCTGGCGAACTGCAACGTGGTCTGGCCGACTTCGATCCGCTCGATGAGAAAACGGCGTTCCGGGGTTATCGAGGGCAACTGGACGCTGGGACCCTCGACGGCCGCGGGGGAAGATGCCGGCTGTTCGTCCGATCCCGTGAGTCCCGCCATGTTGCTGCCCCTGCCCAGGTCGTACCGGTAATGGACCTCTCCGCCGTGAAGCCGGATCAACGATATTGTCGGAGTGGAGGAGAAGAGGGTATCCCAATCGAAAAAGATCTCGACCCTATCAAAATGCAGGGCGGGTTCGGGCTCGAATTCCGGCGGATTCATGATGGTGAAGCCTTCAAACGCGATCCCGCCTTGGTGCGGCAGCAGCGCGACGTGGCCGATTGTGGTGTCCGCGCCAAAGA
>PUOI01000240.1 GCA_003552765.1 Candidatus Hydrogenedentota bacterium
CAAAGCCTTCAGCTGGAGCCTGCTTCGGCGCCGGGACGGGTCTATCAAGAGGTTGAGGTGACCGGCGGCGAGACATATGAGCTGGAGTTCGACATGGCGGCGACCGGCTCCGCTCGTGTGCGGGTCATCGATGCGGAAAGCGGGGAGCCTTTGGAAGGCGATATAACGGCGTCCTCGGATGAAGGGGTTAAGCGGTATGCGGCCCGCTTCACGGCGCCGGGGAATAACGGCGCGCCGGTGCGGGTGCGCGCGCCGGTGTTGGAAGTGCTTGAATCGGATGCTGTGGCTTACTTGGACAACGCGAGACTAGTGAAGGTGCAATAGCTTATGTTTACGGAACGCATTATCATGGGAGTAGGCGCCGCGGTGCTTCTGTTTCTTGGCGCGGCCGTTGGATGGTTTGCCTTTAATGATCCCACGGAGGAGACGCGAAGCGATCTTGCTTGGGATTTGCAGCAAGCGCAACAGCGCCAAGGCAACCCCGGAGGAGGAAGCGCGTCGATAGACTTCGCGGCGTTGGAAGAGGATGTGGTGGAGCGGGATAATCTCTGGGACGAACTGATTTCGCCTCCGCCGCAGCGGCCCAGCCCGCCCGATTTGGCCGGCGCGTTGCGGGGCGTCACGGTTACCCGCGAATCCATGGGTTCTGGCAATGATATGCGGGTGCGCATCCGCACCTCGAGTGACAGCAGGGGCAGCTGGATGGGAGTTGGAGACGAGGTGAACGGTCTGACCATCATAGAGATTACTTCCGATTCCGTTGTGTTTGGCCGGGAGGCTCACGGGCGGATGTACACGCGCTCGGTAAGCCGTGGCAACTAACATCGGAATCGCCGTAAGCGGTTGGGCTTCGCTTTTTGGGGTATGTTGCCGAAGTATTGCTTGCGTTGACGAGCGTCTCACTCTGGCTTAATGAAGGAGCAAAAACGTCTTGAAGGGTAGCTTAGGTATTTTCGCGTATAGGTATTTTGTTTTCTTGGGGGCAATGCTTCTTATCGTAGCTGGAGGGGCGAACGCACAACAAACCCCAGAGCAACCCGAATCAGCGCCCGACGCTGTAAATGATGTCGAAGACGTCGCGACCGAACCCGACGCTCCGGATGAGCCGGACGATCCGGACGTACCCGAACCAGATGCTCCAGACACGGGGGTGCGCACCATCGCTCCGCGAGGGGGCGAGGTGGGTATTCATGGTGAGGGGGTCTATCAACCGTTCTTGCGGAAACCGATAGAATTCCGGGATGTACCGGACGAGGGGCAGACGCTTACGTTGGAGACGCCCGACCAGCGGATAGATGCCACGGAATTCTTGGATACACTCGCTCAAGCCACCGGCTGGAACATCCTTTCTTCAGAAGGTATCGAAGACAAAACATTGCGTTTCTGGGTGGAGGAAGTTACTCCCCAGGAAGCCCTTGAGGTCCTGCGCTTTCATGGGATCTATTATGACTATGATCCGGAATCCCGCTACCTCTACGTCCGGACTCAGGAAGAGTATCTGCGTGGGGAGTATGGGGGACTTATCCAACAAGAATTCGAGATCGAACACGCCGATCTCAACGATATGGAGCAGATACTAAGCAACTTCCTGTCGGACAATGGGCGCATGGTGGCGGATCCCCGGACAGGGTATCTCATGGTGATGGACACCGAATCCAATTTGGAAACGATGGACAGCATCATCAGGCGGCTTGATGTGCCCATTACGGCCCGTACATACGAGTTGCGGTATGTGAACGCCGACAACATCTCTTCAAGTATAGAAGATATAGTGACGGAGCGGGGGAGCGTTCATGTTGATCCCCGGTCCAATAGCATAATCGTTACCGATCTTCGCCAACGCCAAGAACGGATCGCGGAGTTTATAGAAACCATGGACCGAAAGCAAGAAACGCGGACATGGACGCTGAACTATGCCGATCCCGTGGCAATTGGAGATCGGATCCGCGATATTGTGCCGGATGATATGGGCCGCGTGGAAACAGATGAAGACATATATCAGGTGACGGTGACGGCGACGTCCAGCCGGCTGGATGAAGTGGCTGAATATATTGAAGCGTGGGATCGGCGGCGCAAGCAAGTCGAACTGGAAGCGTACCTGGTTTCCGCCTCAAGCAACATTACACGAGAACTGGGAGTGAACTGGCAGTATTTTGACATACATTCCGGCGATCCTCTTGCTCTTCAGCACGGAAGCCGGACGCCAGATTATCAATCGACGCCTGACACGGGCCAACGGTTTACGATAGGCGATCTGCCTTACCGAGTCCCCCTCCGCGATCCCCTTACAAGTGAGCCTATCCGGGATATTGCCGGCGATATGGTCGCGGACCCCCGTTTCCTCGGCAACCGGGTAAGCATGGTCTTGAACTATCTTGACCAGCAGGGGGAAGTATCCATTCTCTCGCGGCCCCGTGTGACGGTCCGCGATGGGGAAGAGGCCATTTTTGAAAGCACGGAGCAGAGGCCTTACGTGGAAGGCGGGTATGACACTGGCATCGGCACGACGGGGACCACCGATGACACCGTACGGCGCACGAGCCGGGTCGTCCCCATGCGGGTGCAGTTCATTGATGTAGGCACCGTCCTTCGGGTTATGCCCCGAATCAACGAAGAAAACAACGTCATGATGGACATCGAGGTGGAGGACAGCACAGCGGAAACGGTTACCGTGACATCCGGAGACCAGACGAGCACCATCCCCCAAAAGCGGCAGAATAAAGCCGAGACCCAGGTTATGGTGCATGACAATCATACGGTGGTCATTGGCGGACTGCGCTCCGCGGGTTTCGATGAAGACGTGGACCAAGTCCCGCTGTTGGGCGACATCCCCTTCCTTGGGAATCTGTTTAGGAATACAAAGACGGAACACCGGGAAACCGACCTGCTTATCTTCATCACGCCTCGTATCGTGGATGAATATACGCGTCCCGAAGCCAGCCGTTTGGCGGATTATGAAGCGCAAAGTTCCGAGCGTCTGCGCGAGGCCCGGCGGCCGTTGCTGCAACGCCTGCTGCATTCGATCAGCGATCGTGAAATGACCGTGTCAATCGGCGAGACGGGCGCCATTCATTCCGCGGGCCAGCGGGTGGACGTCGAAGACCTCAGGCTCGCCTTTGAGGCCATTGAACGCCCCACTCAGCATACGGCGTTTGTACGGGCGCATCCCAATGCGCCGGTGGAGCGGGTGAATGAAGTGACTGCAGCGGCGGAAGAGCACGGGTTGATGGTCGAAGTGGATACCCGCGGACGGCCATTTGTGCCCGTGGAACCGGCGGCGCGGGTGGAAGACGAGGCGCCGACGGATGTGGCGCCCATTGATGTCGAACCCCTTATGGAGTGATAAAATCCGGGTTTAGTTCTGCGTGTACCATACGCAAGTTATAGGCCTTAACGTCCTTCACATTCCAGTGCAGATTCCAGGGAGTCGTGAAGGGCGTTAAGGCTTTCTTGTACACGGCGCTGCAAGGTCCGCACCCCTTGGGCTTGGGCAACCG
>PUOI01000518.1 GCA_003552765.1 Candidatus Hydrogenedentota bacterium
CAGCCACCGCGCCGCCTGCATTCATGTGGAGGAGCTGCCGCCTTTCACTCCAGGGGTTTGAAGCGGCTGCTTACTTCGTGGTGTAACTCTTCGGCGAGTTGCTTGCGGTTGTCCGCCCGGCTGGGCTCATCGCCGAAAATGATTTCGGCATGCACGCGCGGCATCCGGAGTATCCCCAGCATCATTCGCGCGAAAGGCACGCCTTTGCGCCAATACACCATTTCCCCAGGGGACGGGCAACCCTCGGGCGTGTCGTAGTTGAGCACGGCCCAATACACGGGATAGCCCGCCTGCGCGGCCGGTTCCAGAAGGGACGGTTTGAACCGTTCGATGTGATCGCCGGGGCCAATGCCTCCCTCGGCGAATATGGCCACACCATGGCCCTCGGCCAACGCCGCGCGAATCGCTTCGTTGACGCGCCGTGTGTCGCGGATATCCTCCCGGCGGATGAAGATCACGTTGAACAAACGGCTGAGGAATCCCACTACCGGCCAGTCCTGGACTTCCGACTTCGCGACGAACACCGCTCCCGTATACCCCGCCAGAATTAGAATGTCCAAGAACGTGACATGGTTCGACACCAGATAGAAGGGCCGCCGGGGCGGTTCGCCGGAATGTTGAATCCGCACCCCCGCAAGCCACACCACCGCCTTGGCCCAGGGGTGCATGATCCAGGCTCGAACGGGCGCTTCCCACCGGGGTATCGCCAAGGTCACGGGCCGGGTGACTAGACGCGTCATCAGCCCGATCAGCGTCACAAAGGTGATGATCGACAGCCGGATAACCATCCGCCCCTGGGCAACCATCCCCGCGTTTCTTGTTTGCGTCTCTTGTGAACTGCCTTGATATTCGGTCATGGACTCCCGCGTTCTGTTATGGACTGGCCGCGATCAACGGCGCCTCATCTGGCGAGACCCCATTCTACCCCAAACCGCCCCGCCGCTGGAACCCCAAGATGACAAAATCCTCTTGTGTGGTATATAATGAGTTACACCATGTCATGGCAGTTAAGTACTGCGGTGGTGGCTGCCTTGGGGGATCCCGCCTCGCTTCTCCGCATCCAAATCCAAACAAGAAGGAGACTGTATCCCATGAACCGAAGCGATATCCTGACCTTCCAATCCATGAGCACCTATCCGTCCATCAGCATTCTAGCGCCAACTCACCGGACGGCCCCCGAAAACGAGCAGGATCCCATCCTCCTCAAGAACTTGATTCGGGAGGCGGAGCAGCGCTTGTCGCAAGAGTTCGAGCGGCGCGAGTACGAATCCTGTATCGATCGGCTTTGGCGCATGGCCAACCGTATCGACCATCGCTATAATCTCGACGGACTGGCGCTTTATGTGAACCAATACTATGAGCGCACCTTTAAGCTCCCCTTTTCGCCGAAGGCCCGCGCCGTGGTGGATGAGACGTTTGCTACGCGCGAACTGGTCTACGCCATGAACCGCAACTACCGCTACTGGGTGCTGGTCCTCAGCGAGAAGCCCACTCGGTTGTATGAAGGTTCAGGCGATACGCTCATTGAAGTCGAGGAGCACGGTTTTCCCCGGTATTTTGCGGGGCCGGGCGGGGATGAGCCGCTGCCGGCGGGCACAGGGGTTGAACCGTCGGCTCATCTGAAGGAGCGCCACCGCCACTTCTTCCGGGAGGCGGACAAAGCTTTCTCGAGGATCGCGAACAAAGACAATCTGCCCTTGGTGGTTGCCGGTATTGAGCGATACCACGGCTATTTCGACGAGGTCTCCAAGAACAAGAATCGCGTCGTGGCGCGTGTACATGGCAACTATGACGATACCCCTGTCCACAAGTTGGCGGAAGTGGTTTGGCCAAAAGTGGAGGAGTACTTCAACCGGCGCCGGCGCGAGGTTCGTCAAGAAATTGAAGACGCATTCAAGGCGCGGCGGTTCGCCGCGGGGGTTGAGGAAGTCTGGCAATTGGCTCACCAAGGGCGAGGCCACCTGCTGATGGTGGAAGAAGGCTTCGAGTATCCCGCTCTGCCCAGTGAGGATGGCTGGACCATTCAACCCGCGGAGGACAAAACCTCGCCCAGCATCATCGACGACGCAGTGGATGAGATCGTCGAAGCCGTCATCGCCAAGAGCGGTCACGTAATCTTCTTGCCGGACGGCGAGTTATCCGATTATGGCCGCATCGGCCTTATCCTGCGCTATTAGAGCGGCTTTGCTTGATTTCTAACCGGCGCATGGGGGACAAGACCAAGGTTCTCCCATGCGCCGATTTGCTATACCAAAGATAGCGAAACTCTGACGAAATGTAAGTCCTCCGCAAGCTCCGATTGCAGGAACTGCGCCGGCGAGGGTGCGCTGACAGCCGGAGGTCTTTTGCCTGACTCTGCCCATGCGGATGTCGCGTTCGGCGAGGTTGTTAGTGAACGGGAGCGCGGGTTCGCGCAGACCCGCGAATACGTGGACAAAGCGGCTGGCAGAAGCATGTACGAAAGGGCGTGGGATGGCGTACGGCTTCGGGGATGACAAAGGATGACAATCTTTCCGGCCGCTTTCTATAAATATTTTTTTTGGATACCGCCTGGAGAAATTGTCATCCTTTGTCATCCCCTACTCTCTAATCCGTAGTTCCGGCCTGAAGGTTGGGTGTAAGTTGTTATCACACATGGACTTGGGGTGTCTAGGACATGCATGGATCGTGGGAACAGCTCAGATAAAAGGCGCTTGACGTCGAGTGGTGGGAGAAAGACGCGCCGGAGGCGCGATAGCGAGTAGCGTGGGGCAAGCGAAGCGCAGCCCCACGTAAGAGGCTCCCCACGAATCGGTCCTGAAGGGACCGAAGCGCCCACCGCCCTTTGTTCCTTCCCTTCAGGAGGACATGGGGGGGACGTCCACTTCCTTAAGCGCTTTCAGCGCCTTATACGCTTTCGGTTGAGTAGCATGAGGCGCCACGCGGGACAGGCCTGAAATACGCAGCTACATGGGAACCTCACGCATTTGGGGCGCGCATTAAGTCCCTGACATATAAGAGTTTACAGCGAAAAACCGCTTGGAACTACGGGTTCACGGCCACAGTGAATTTGCCTGAAGGCGGCATGGCTTTCCCGGCCATGCCACCTCCTAACGCGTTCACTTCGGGCCGGCGCGCCGCTCGCTCGAAGCCACGCGTCCCGTTGAGCCGTTATTTCTTGAACAGCTCGAAGAGTTGCAGCGATGTGGCCTGAAGCCGATCGACAAAGACGCCGAGGAGCCGCAGGAGCAGTTGATGACCGAAATCGTGGTCCTCTTCGATGGCCCTTCGCAGCTGTTTGGCGTCGATGGCTATCGCCTCGACCCTCGTGATGGCTTGAACGTCATAACACGATTCGTAGGGCGCCGAAAACCAGGAGATGCCCACCACGGCGGGGGCGTCTAGTGTCTGAAGTACCTCCAATCCTTCGCTGGGATCGTCCAGCCCAAGCGCCACACGCCCGGATAGTGTGAGACACAGGCGGTCCGCCGGATGGCGGGCGTGGCATAGGTATTGGC
>PUOI01000583.1 GCA_003552765.1 Candidatus Hydrogenedentota bacterium
AGAGCGCGGCGCGTGAAATCAGCAGCTCCCATGATCAGGAAGAAGGCGTATTCCGTGTGGAGCGGGATAGCGAGACGGTGTTTCAATACCGCTCCGCGCCCAATCCATACAAGCCGTACGTGGAATACTTCGCAACGCCGGGCGGCCTGAATGTGTTGCGCGACGCGCCGCCGGATCATCCTCATCATCATGGGCTGATGTTCGCCATCACCGTCAATGGCGTGAACTTCTGGGAAGAACACGACGCGCCCGGCCGTCAAGCGCCGCTAAACACCTACGAAACCGTGCAGGCCCTCCATGACGATTTCTCGGAATCCAGCTATAGTCAAGTCTTGGAATGGCTGCCCCCGGATGCGGATACGCCCGCGTTGACGGAATCGCGAACCGTGACGCTGCGCCTGCCGGAAGACGCCGATGCGCCATCGATGCTCACCTGGACCTCGGCCTTGACCGCGCCGGAAGACGCTGAGCCCGCCGTGCTTGAGGGCCTCCATTACCACGGCCTGGGCGCGCGTTTCCTGGAGGTCATGGACGAGGGCGGCAGCTTTGTGTCGCCCGTGGACGACGAACCGGAGCACGTGCGTGGAGGCGAGTACCTTCTACGCGCGCCGTGGCAAGCCTACACCGCCGAGGTTAACGGCGCTCCCGTGACGTTCGCCATGTTCTGCCGTCCGGACAATCCCCGCCACCCCGCGTGGTGGTTCATCATGGACGGTCCCTTCGCCTATCTCTCCGCCACCCTGCGGCTGCACGAGGATCCCCTCACGCTCGAGCCGGGCGAGACCCTGGAACTGGTCTACGGCGTGACCCTGTGGGATGGCGCCCAAGACGAAGAAACCATCGCCGAAGCTTATGAAACTTGGCTCGCGGAACGATAAGAATCCAATCGCCGGATAAGGCGGTGTGCGGGTGTGTACATTTCCCGGCATGCCGCCTTATCCGGCCATCCCGCCCCCGCTGTTTACGCCATTCGATCTGCCTGCCTTGTTTCCCCGTGTCCGTGGCATATGGCAAAGTGAGATTTTGCCTAGCCAAAGACTGCTGCGATACCATCATTTACCGTGGCGCGGGACCCCACGACTATTCCTGAACTTGATGTGCGTTTTTCCGAAGAATGTCCGTGCGTCCCGCTAAATCAATAGGGAGAGGGATACAAATGGACAACCCATCACTGAACAGACACAAAGGAATCGTCGCGATGGCTGCGCTCTTGCTTGTAGCCGCGATGGCGGTTTCGCTAAGCGCGCACGCAGACGAGCCGGACCAAACAATCATTCATGTGGCTCCCCACGGCGACGATGAAGCCGGGGATGGAACGGAGGATAGCCCATACGCCACTGTCCAGCGGGCTCAGGAAGCAGCGCGCGACGCCGCCCAGGAAATGACAGGGGATATCGCCGTAAAGCTGCGGGAGGGCGTCTACCGCATCACGAAACCCCTTGAGTTCGACGAGCGCGATGGCGGCCACAACGGCCACGATGTGGTCTACCAAGCGTATCCCGGCGAGACCGCTATCATCAGCGGCGGTAAACGTATCGAAGGGTGGGAGCCTGTTCCGGATGAGCCGTACTATGAAGCGGAGGTCGACCTTTCCGCCTTACGTCAGCTCTACGTGAACGGGGAATGGCGTTACCGGGCCCACAATGATCAGCCGGTCCAGGGCGTCGATTGGCATTACGATGCCGCGGGGGATCCCATCGGAATCATTGTGCCGGCCGACGCCGTCGAGCCTGGCGAGGACCGGCCAGAGCTGGCGCTCCATTGGGGCCAGGAATGGCGCCACTATCATTTGCCAGTCCAGAAGACCGAGGCCCTTGACGAACGCCATACGGCGGTAATCCCGCGGCAATCCGCCTTCGAGGGTGTGTGGTCCATCGGGAATCCGTTTATCTGCCCCCGCCAACACTTCTTCATCGAGAACGGGCTCGAACATCTTACGCGTCCAGGCGAGTGGCAATTCGACGCCGAGGCGGGCCTCTTGCGCTATTACCCCAAGGCCGGCGAAGACATGGACACAGCCGAGGTGATCGCGCCCGTCGCGGAACAACTCGTACGCATTCGCGGGGCGAGCGTGGATGAGCCGGTCCGCAATTTGGGCTTCAACGATCTGGTCTTTACTCATGGGACATGGACATGGCCGGAGACGGAAGGCTGGTTTAGCATCCAAGCGCACATGCTATGGCGGCCTGAACAGCATGGATTTACGCCGGCCGCTATCGAAACGGTGAACGCGGAGAGCATCGCCTTTACGGACAATGCCGTGCGGCATGTGGCGCCCGTGGGGCTTGGCATCATGGAGGGCGTCCATGGCATGCAGGTCACCGGCAACGTGTTTGACGCCATCGGCGACTCCGCCATCACGGTGGGCACGCATCTCCACTCCGGCGAAGCGCTCTACGGTGCCCCGATGGAGGATGGACGCGAGGTGTGTTCGGACATTCACATCGCCAACAACCTCATCCACGATATCGGCAAGGAATTCTGGGGCGCGCCGGCGGTGTGCGCCTACTACACGGATTCCGTGGTCATCGAGCACAATCACATCGAACGCGCGCCCTATACGGGCATTTCCTTGGGCTGGGGCTGGGGTCACCCCAACACTACATCGCGAAACAATACCGTTCGCCGCAACCACATCGAGAACATCCTTCGCATCAGCCGCGACGGCGCAGCAGTCTACACCCTCGGCGACTTGCGGGACAGCCGCATCGAGGAAAACTATTTCAAGGCCCTCATCAACGAGCACGCCGGGCTCTATCCCGATGAGGGCACGCAAAACACCGTCTGGCGCCGCAACGTGATCGAAGACGCGCCCCAATGGGCCGCCATGTACAACACGGTCGAGGATTCCATCCGCGACAATGTCATCACGGATAACTTCTCCATGACAAGCGAGGTAATCAACAATATTTCCGAGGACTTGAACGAGGTCAAAGCGCCCGGCGTGTATCCCGATGCCGATTGGCCCGGCGAAGCCCGCGCGATTATTGAGCAGGCTGGCCTCGAATCCGAATACCAGCATCTGTTGGACCATCTCCCCGAGCGGGAAGCGGCCCAGCCGCCTGACGTCGACGCTGGCGCGGACATCACCGTGACGCTCATGGAGACCGCGGAACTCGGCGGTTCCGTGACTGATGATGGGTTGCCCCATGGCATTCTGGAAACGGCTTGGGACGTAACGGAAGGTCCGGAGGAGGCCTATGTGGAAGACGCCAACGGCGAACGCAGATGGATCGGCGTCACCTTGAGCAATGCCGCATCGCCGTACAAGGGCGTGGACTATCCCCGCCCCATCCCGGCCACGGCGGCGTTTGCCGTTCCCGGCGTGTACACCCTTGAACTCACGGCTTCCGATGGCGCGAACGAGGCCAGCGGAGCCATTGAGGTCGAGGTTGAGCCGAGCCAACGCCATGGCCGTCTTGTGGACGTGGCTCGCGATAAACCGGTCACGGCTTCTTCGTTCCACGATGACCTACCGGCCT
>PUOI01000315.1 GCA_003552765.1 Candidatus Hydrogenedentota bacterium
CATACGCCGCTCACGGCAAATCGCGACCCAAATATGTTGACGAAGGATCTATTGCGGAATATACTGAGTAACCAACAACTGCGGAGGCTCGCGTCAGGTTTAGCAACGAACGGCGCATACCCGGGAAATGGCGAAGATGGGCGCTGCTCGCGGCCACCCCATCAGAAAAGGAGATTCAGCTATGGCGAGCGCAGGGCGGAGAAAGCCGTGGCGAGTGGCGGTGATGAGCGCATGTGTGTTTGTGGCTTTCTGTGTTTGCGCCGCGATCTCGCAACTTGTCCTATCCGTTTGGGAAACGGCGGACGCCGAGGCGGAAAGCTCGGCAGCCGGGAATGATCTAACAGGCCCGGCGGCGTCTGGGATGGATCGCTCCGCGGCAGAACTGCTTGAGCCGTTGCACAACGGTGTCTCCGGCGATGAACCGCCCGCGGAATGGCTGCGCGCCGAATGGTTGGCCTTGGAGGCGGCGCGGGAAGAGGGCGCCGAAACGCCGCCTACTACGTATGAAGACGCCGGCGGCGGTTGCGATGGCGAGATCACGGGCAGATGGGGGTTCCACACGGATCGCGAACCACAACCCTGGTGGCAGGTGGATCTCGGCGAGGTACATGCCCTGGACCACGTCCTGGTCTGGAACCGCGTTGACGAGGAGGGCTTGGCCGCCCGTACCCGCAACCTGACGCTGCTGCTGTCCGGCGACGGCGAGACCTGGCGCGAGGTATACCAGCACGACGGCACGGTATTCTTTGGTCATCGCCCCCCGGAGCAGGACCCCCTGCGGGTGGAGCTTGACGGCGCGGAGGCCCGCTACGTCCGCCTCCAGATCCCCGAGACAGAGTACTTCCACCTCGACGAGGTACAGGTCATCGGCGCGGCTCCGGACGCGCCCAACCTCGCCCTAGGCCAACCCGCGGACCAGAGCAGCACCAGTCCCTGGTCCACCCGCCATCGCCCTCGGGAAACGGCCCGCCCCGCCATTGCGCCAGTGGTGGAACGGATCGAAGCCCTGCTGGCGGCCCGCCAACGCGAAGGGATTGAGGTTGACGGCTTCAAACGCGACGCGGCCCCCTTGATTCGCCGGTTCGAGGACTTCGACGCCGAGACGTCTGATGCCGTGTGGCAAGAAACCTATGTTGCGCTGCGGCAGGTCCTGCGCGATCTGCTCTTCGCGTCTCCGGCCCTCGATTTCGACGCCCTGCTGTTTACCAAGAGGGTTCCGGGCAGCTACAACCACATGTCCGACCAGTATTACGGTTGGTGGTCGCGTCCCGGCGGCGGAATCTATCTGCTAACCAATCTCCGGAGTCAACAGCCCACCGAGATATCGCTGACCGAGGCGGCTTTCCCCGAACCCGGCAGTTTTCTGCGTCCGGATCTGTCGTACGACGGACAGCGGATCCTCTTTTCCTGGGCCCGCCATTATCCACACCTCGCCAGCGAAGCGGATAAGAAGAACAAGGACAACGTGCCGGAAGACGCCTTTTACCAAATTTACGAGATGTCCATCGACGGCTCGGACGTGCGCCGTCTGACGCACGGCAAGTATGACAGTTTCGATGCGCGCTATCTGCCGGATGGTTCGATTGCCTTTGTTTCAACACGCCGCGGCCAGACGGTCCAAGCGGGTCTGGCCAGCGCGGCGCGGACCCTCGAACAACCGGCTTTGCCGGATAGTTATGTGCGCTGCGGCGGCGATGCGCGCCGGCCGGTTGCGGTCTACACTCTGCATACCATGCAGGGCGACGGATCGGACATGCGCGCCATTTCCCCATTCGAGATGTTCGAGTGGCATCCCTCCGTGGCGCATGACGGCACAATCCTCTATTCGCGCTGGGATTATGTCGACCGCGACAATGACCCCTACATGAGCCTCTGGTCCATCAATCCCGACGGAACCAATGCCCGCCTGGTGTACGGCAACTACACCAAGGCGCCGCACTGCACCTTCGAGCCGCGCGCCGTCCCCGGTTCCAACAAGATCGTCTTTACGGCCTCCGCGCACCATGCGCAGACCATGGGCAGTCTCGTCCTGTTGGATCCCACGCAGGGCACGGAAGGGTCTGAGCCGTTGGAACGATTGACGCCGGAGGTGGCGTTCCCGGAGGCCGAGGGCTGGCCGGATCAGTTTTTCGCGAACCCCTGGCCCTTGTCGGAGGATCTGTTTCTGGTGTCGTGGGGCCGCGAGGAGACGGTGCGCGAAGGAGAAACCCGCCCGCCCAACGGCATGGGTCTCTATGTCCTGGACCGGAAAGGCGGGATGGAGCCGCTGTACCGCGACGCCGACATCTCGGCCATGTATCCCATCCCGTTGCGTCCGCGCCCCTTGCCGCCCATGCGGCCGGACACGGTGGATTGGGACGGCCCGCAGGAAGGGAGCCTGTTCGTGTCCGACGTATACCAGGGGTTGGCCTCCGTGGAGCGGGGCGCGATCTCGGCTCTGCGGGTGGTCGGGTTGCCGCCTAAAACGCAACCCTGGATGAACGAACCGCCAATAGGGGTCACCGGCGAGGATCCCGGAAAGGTGGTGCTAGGCGAAGCGCCGGTGGAGGCGGACGGATCAGCCTATTTTCGGATACCCTCGGGTGTGTCCGTGTTCTTTCAGGCCTTGGACGAGCGAGGCATGGCGGTGCAGACCATGCGCAGCGCCACCCACGTGCAGCCGGGCACAACCCTGAGCTGCGTGGGCTGTCATGAGTCGCGCCAGATGGCTCCGCCCGCCACGATGGGGCTCGCCGGGAAGCGGCCGCCGTCCAAGTTGCGCGCCGGGCCGGACGGGAGTTGGCCGCTGCGCTTTGACCGGCTGGTTCAGCCCGTGCTGGACCGGAACTGCATCGAGTGCCACCAAGCCGATGGCACGGATCCGCACGCCGCGGCCTTTGTCCTCACGGCTGATCGCGCGTATGAATCCTTGGTGCACTATGGGTCGCCCAGTCTGGCCGACCGCGTCATCGGCGCACATGAGCGAGGGTATTCTCAGGAAGGGCAGCAACCGGCGCAGACCAGTGTCCTGCTGGAAAAACTACGGGAGGGCCATCACGACGTTTCCCTGAGCGCAGACGACATGGAGCGGCTGGTTGTTTGGATGGATACCTACGCCCAACGGCTCGGCTCGTTCAGCGCCGAACAGGAACGGGACCTCGAACGGCTGCGCGCGGCGTCCACAGAGCTGTTGATTGAGCGGTGACATATGGGAGGAGTTTGCAGTCCTCCATTCCCTTCCCGGAACATCTCGTCAGCGAGCTTGTTCATGCAAACCCAGCATGCCCTCGCCGCCAACGGAGTGGAGCCAGTTCTATGCCGTGAATTGGTGTAGAGCGCGAGGAGCTTAGGGCCGTAAGGGGATGCACGCACAGACATGATGCGGCAGTCCGCCAGGAAGGCCCGGATTTGCTTTCGGACAGGCGCGTTACGTTGGCCGGGCCAAGACAACACAGCGCCGCTGCTGTCGCTAACCCTGGACTTGCCCAA
>PUOI01000297.1 GCA_003552765.1 Candidatus Hydrogenedentota bacterium
ACGGTAACGAATACGAATGGGATAGTCCGCCCAATGGTGAGATGCCAGGCATGCCCGTGAATTGCCGGTGCAGCGCAATGGCCAGCGTTGAATCACTGTTGCAGGAATTGGAGTCCGAATAATGGGGATGATCTCAAAGGCGCTAGACAAGGCATACTGGCGTCGGCATGTGCTGTCTACGGACCTTGCGTACAAGACTGAACAAGGGGAGTCATTCAGCGGATCCGACCGCTGGGAAGTTCCGGCTAACTCGGTTGACTGGGTGCAGTTTCATATCCCCCCAAGCGTTCGACTGCGTGTGTACTCGCGCATAGTGAGCATCGGGGGCGACCCGTTTAATGTAGACCTCGTGCGCGCGGACAGCGTGACGCCGGGCGAAACCGAGTTTTCGCATTCTTGCCTGAACTGCGTGGTGGGCATCTTGCCTGAGGCGAGGCTGTTCCGTGGCGCGTCGAACCCGGTGAACCCGATCACTATCGAGAATGGGTTTATCCCAGCAGCGCGCGGCCCGCAATCTTCAGGGGCAACGCAGGTGCAGGGCGCGTATCGGGTGCTGAACGGGTCAACCAGCCCCACGCTTCTGCGCGTCGAAAACACGGGCGGGACGACACGGATTGTGAATCTGCTAGTGGTATGGACCGAGGATTACGCATGACCGACCGCGAACGCTGGCTGATGGAAATGGTCCGCATGTTCAGCGCCGGCCAGTTGTCGGGCGAACTGACTGTGCGCTTCCGTGACGGCGTGCCGGTCGAGGCTGTGCCGGCTCCGCGTTACAAGGCTCCGCAAGCGGGTGTGCGGGCGCGGGAGACTGGGACGGGTTGACACAACCCGCACAACCAAGTAACGTCCGTCAATAAGCAGTATTTTTCGGCCCCAATGTCAACGACACGGCCCGCATCCCTTAACCGGGGTGCGGGCTTTTTTTCGTCCGGAGACCATGACAGCACAAGTCGTTCGAGTCGATTACGCAGACACACCGATCCGCATGCGTCAGACAAGCGAGGGCTACCTGACGGGTGAGGCGCGTGTGGCGCGTATCGGTGTGCAAGCGTACCAGGACGGCTCTGGCGGCATCCGGCGTGAATACCGTCCCGCCGCTGAGGTGTTCTCCGCAGACGCCATCGCCAGCTTCCGCAACGTGCCGGTCACCATGAATCACCCCACGGAACGCCTCGTCACTGCCGACAACGCCAAGCGTCTGTCTGTCGGCTTCGTAGGCGAGAACTTGCGCGTGGATGGCGAGTGGGTGGTGATGCCGATCACGATCACGGACGCCGAGACGATCAACCAGATCGAGAGCGGCACTGTGCAGCTTTCGGGCGGGTATCTGTCGGAAGTGCAGGACAGCGCCGGGGAGTACAACGGCGAAGTCTATGACGCCGTACAGACGAACATTCGTGGCAATCACGTCGCGATTGTGCAACAGGCAAGAGCCGGCGCGGACGCGCGGCTAAATCTGGATGCCGCCGACGCGGTGGCCATCAACGATCAGCACAAACCGGAGGTTAAAACCGACATGGCTGACAAGAGTGTGACCGTCCGCGTGGACGGAATCGAGTACGAGGCAGCGCCCGAGGTCGAGCGCCACATCAGCAAGCAGGCAGAGCGGATCGACGCGCTGTCGGCTGACGTGGAGACCGCCAAGGCCGAGTCTGAGACGCACAAGGCCAAGGCTGACGCGGCTGCCGAGGAACTGGAAGCGCTGAAGTCTGAGCGCACTGACGAGAAGATTCGCGAAGCCGCCAAGGCCCGTGTGGATCTGGAACGCACTGCAAGCCGTGTGCTGGGTGACGAGGCGGAGCTTGGTGACAAGACCGACCGTGAGATTCAGGAAGCGGTCGTGAAGGCTGTGCACAAGGACGCTGACTTGGCGGAAGCCTCTGACGTGTACGTGCAGGCCCGGTTCGACGCGGCGCTGGACACGCACAAGGTCCACGCTGATGCCTCGACGAAGCAGCGCGAGACCGCCGCTCCCCGTGCCGACGCCAGCAACTACAAGTCCACTGAGGACAAGCGCCGCGAGGCAATGGACGCGATGCGCGGAGCGCACAAGCGCCGTGATCGCGGCATGTACAAGGATCGCGGCAGCGCCGCTAACTAATCGGAGGCTGTGAACAATGGCACAGACTGAAGCAAGTGATTATGGATTCCGGCTCGACACCGCGCAGGCGGGTCAGAAGGCCGGCCTCGATTTCGATCACGTGGAGAGCTACGCCGCTGAGGGCGCTGTTCCTTTCGGCGTGGGCGTGGTGCTCGGCACCGATCCGGCAAAGCAGGTGGCTGTGGCCGCTGCTGATACCGACTCTTTTGCCGGTGTGAGCGTCTTTACCCATCGGCAGGAACAGGGCATCGACCAGGGTGCAAGCATGGGTGCGCAGTACAGCACTGGTGCTGAGTATCGCGACACCGATGCCGTCAACACGCTGCGGCGCGGACGCGTCTGGGTTGAGGTGACTGCCGAGGTCGCGGCTGGCGAAGATGCCTACGTTGATGTGGAGACCTCTGGCGAGGAAGGCAAGTTCACCAACGTTTCGACCTCCAACCTGGCGACCGGCGGCGTGTTCCGCACTGGCGCGGACGTTGGCGAACTGGCCATCGTCGAAATCAATCTCCCGTAACGGACCCAACTTAAGAGGAACACAACATGAGTCTTTGGGACGCACTTGACAACGAGTCGGGATACCGTGGGGACGCGGAGACCGCTTCGATGTTTTTCGCCCGTGAGCTAGAGGCCGTCAAGGCACAGGCTTACGATGTTATCCGCGCGCCGCTGCGAGCCTTCGACCTGATCCCGCTGGATCAGACCGAATCGCCGGGTGCCGAGTCGATTGTGTACGAACAGTACGATGCGACCGGCCTCGCGAAGATCATCGCGGACTATGCCGATGACCTGCCGCGCAACGACGTAAAGGGCAAGCAGTTTATCGCGCGCGTTCGGTCTGTCGGCAACAGCTACGGTTACAGCTTGCAGGAAATCCGCGCTGCACAGTTGGCCGGCAAGACGCTCCAGCAGCGCAAGGTGTCTGCTGCGACCCGTGCCCAGCGTGAAGCCTGGAACCGGGTGGCCTTCTACGGCGATGCCGAGTACGGCCTTCAGGGCTGGCTGACCAACGACAACATCCCGTCGGATGCGGTCGAGAATGACGGCACGGGCGACGCAACCGAGTGGGATACCAAGACGCCGGAACAGATCCTTCGCGACATGAACGATCTTGTTAACGGCATCGTGACCCGCACAAACGGCGCGGAACAGCCCGACACGCTGGTGCTGCCGATTGAGCAGTATACGAAGATCACCACCACGCGGGCGGACTCCGGTACTGACACCACCATCGCGCAGTACTTCCTCCAGAACAGCCCGTTCATCGACTCGCTGGAATGGTCCAACGAACTGAGCGCCGATCAGCGCACCGCGAACATGAGCGCCGACCCGTACACCGGGGACATCATGATCGCGTATCG
>PUOI01000165.1 GCA_003552765.1 Candidatus Hydrogenedentota bacterium
CGCCATTCGCGCATGGAGTTGCCCCTCCCGCCCGGATCGCCGTAGACGCGGCTCCAGTTGAAGGGTTCACCTTCCTCCCAGAAGCCGAGGCGCTCGGCTAGGGAGTGGATGTTTGGCGAGGCCATGAACTCGTCCTCGTTGTCCAGATCCACCTCACCGATGCGGCTGCGGTTGGCGCTTAGGCCCACGCCATCGTCCGGCACGCGTTGCGCGCACCACACGCCGCCAGGGGAATCATTCTCCGCCGTCCAACCCTCCTCCGGACCGAAGATCTCCATCAGCCAGGCTTCCTCGGGATCCGCGACGGGCAAGGCCACGCCCGCGTTGGGCGCCCATGTGTACAGGAACCCGTACTCCTCCACCATGGCGCCGATGACCTCGATGGCTTCACGCGCCGATTCGGCCCGCATGAGCCCGTTGGCGATGAGCGAGGTTGTCCAATGGTCGCTATAGGGTCCCACGAGGCCTTGCGTGGAATCCAGCTCCGGGCGCATGGGGATGAACTCGATGCCGATGCTCACGCCATGCCCGTTCATCCCCCCAAGCGCCTCCGAGCTACGACCGGCGCCCAAGATGAACGCGCGGCAGGTCGCGTCTGTGCGCGGCAGATAGGCGCCGGTCTCGCCCCCGTTGCGTTGCATGGGGATGTGCTCCGGATCGGAATACGTCTGCTCCGGCATGATGTACACATACCCCATCTGGTTGCCGTCGCACGAGCTGCTCATGAGCACGGAGCCGCAGTCCGAGGCGTCCTTCCCCACCATGATGGTCGTGCAGGCGGCGCTGTCCCCGGCGGGAAGCACCAGAAACGCGGCGCACGCCAGCGCCGTAATGGGAACGAGTGTCCTGGCAAAACACATGGCGATTCTCCTTATGGTGCGATTGCCGTGGCTCGCGCAAAGGCGCTAAGCCGCAAAGAAAGAACTGCCTCTCTGCTGCCTATCGTTGCTCCGCGCGAAATCTCATTTTCGGTCATGCGTTCTTTCTCCGCCCAGTGGCGCTTTCGTGCAGGCCGGAAGTATACATCGCCCCGAAGGCCCCTTCAAAGAATGCCTTGCGCCTTTGTGTGAGGCAGGCTTTCATCTTACCCCAGGCCCGCGTCTGTGGTAGTATAGCCAGGTAGGCCCCGATCCCTCTCTGGTCGAGCGCCAGCGGGTTGCCAAATTTCCAACTTCTGGGCTACACTTACTGGGGAAGACAGCAGGTATTCGTAGTGAAGTGCAGTGGATTCATAAGGGGGTTGCCGTGGAACAGTACCATGTATGCGTGGCCGATGACGCTGTCGAGGCCGCCGAAGTGTTGCGGGAAGGGCTGGAGCTGAACGATTACAAGGCGTATGCTGTTCACAATGGGACGGACGCGCTTGAAGTTTGCCGCAAGGAGCCGATCGATCTGATCCTGCTTGATGTATGCATGCCCGATCTGGACGGGTACGAGGTGTGCCGGCGCCTGAAGGAGGATCCCGCCACGAAGGATATCGTGGTTGTGTTCGTCACGGTCAAGGGCGAGCAAGAGGATGTGGCGTATGGGTTCCAACTGGGGGCGTCGGATTATATCACGAAGCCCTACAACCTTCCGATGGTGATGGTTCGGGTGGACGCCGCGTTGCGGGCGCGGGAGACCCAAGCCCTGCTGTACAATCAAGATGGCAGTTTCTTGGATACGGCCTATACGGACACCCTTACCGGGTTGCGCAACCGGCGCTTTTTGCTGGAGCGTTTGCAGGAAGAGGTCGAGAAAGCCCACCGTTACGATTTTCCAGTGTCCTGCGTGGTGCTGGATGTCGATGAGATTCGCGCCGTTGATGCCGAGTTGGGGCCGGTGTCCTTGGACGATCTCTTGGCCGAGGTGGGAATGATGTTACGGAATTACAGCCGCACCTACGATGTGCTGGCCCGCTACGACGGCGCCAAATTCGCCGTTGTGCTGCCGCACACGCCATTGGAGCAGGCCAAGACCTATGTCTCCAAGCTTCTGAAGGAAGTGGATGGCGTCACGTTCTCCGACCCGTGTTCGCCCACCGCCGCCCGCTTGAGCGCGGGCATTACATGCGCCAAGAATGGCGTTGCCTACGGCGCGGAGTACGTGTTGGGCGAAGCGATGCGCGGATTGCTGCACGCCAAGAGCCTGCCGGGTGAGCGCGTGGTCGCCCGCGACTTAGGATCGGAAGAGTAGGATAAGGCAACAAGCACCCGTTGTGTGGCGCCGGGTTGTTGGGTCCTGACCTTGAGGCCACCCACGGGGTACGAGCTGTTGTGGCAAAAAACATCCCCCTTTATCCCCCTTCAAGGGGGAATAGCCCGTATCTTGCCGGCAAACCAAACCGTAAGGAAGAGCCAGGGGATGTAAACGTCCCGCACACCGCCGGATCCCGCGACAGGGGTTTGAGGCCGCAAGGGCTTTCAGCCCGTGCTTCATGGCCTGGAAGGCCATGCCACCTCTTGGCAAGTTCAACCGTGAATCATTCCCGGCCCTCGGCAAGACGAGCGAGGGCCTTTTGGCCTATGTCCGTCCGGTAGTGAGCGCCGTCGAAATGAATGAGGTCCACGGCGGCGTAGGCCGTTTCGATGGCCGACGCGATATCCTTGCCTGTCGCGGTGACGTTGAGCACCCGTCCTCCCGCCGTCACCAAGCGGCCGTCCTCTTCCTTTGTGCCGGCGTGAAAGACCTGCACCCCCTCCAGCGCCTCGGCTGCCTCAATCCCTTCTATGACCTTCCCTTTCTCGTACGGTCCCGGATAACCGCCCGATGTCATTACGACGCTGACACAGGGGTCCTGCCGCCATCGGATGGTGTGGCGCCACAGGGTGCCGTCGCAGGATGCGAGCAAAAGCGGGAGCAAATCGCTCGCCATGCGCGGCAACAACACCTGCGTCTCGGGATCGCCAAAGCGGCAGTTGAACTCGACCACGCGGGGCGCGGGGAGCGTTTCGGGGCCAGCAGGCGTGAGCATTAGTCCGGCGTACAAGACGCCCCGGTAGGGGTTGCCCTCGCTCGCCATCGCCCGCACGCAAGGCGCGGTCACGGCATCCTCGATGGTTTGGAACACCTCGGGCGTGATCACGGGCGCCGGGGAGTACGCGCCCATGCCGCCCGTATTCGGGCCAGTATCCCCGTCATATACGGGTTTATGGTCCTGGCAGGGCGGCAGCATAGCGATGCAATGGCCGTCGGTCAGGGCAAGGACGCTGACTTCTTCGCCCCGGAGACATTCTTCAATGACAATTTGCCTGCCGGCATCACCAAACTCCTCTTCGATCATTATGCGGTTTACCGCACTGCGGGCCTCTTCTTTGGAACCACAGACGATAGCCGCCTTCCCGGCGGCCAAACCATCGGCTTTGACCACAATAGGCGCGCCCACCATATCGATATACGCTTTTGCCCTGTCGGCCGAATCAAAGGTTCTGAACCTTGTCGTGGGGATGGTATGGCGTTCCATAAGCTGCTTGGCGAAAA
>PUOI01000110.1 GCA_003552765.1 Candidatus Hydrogenedentota bacterium
CGGATAAAACGCACTCGGAATCGAAACCGGGAAGGACAACCACAGAACACACTGAATACACGGAAAAACATATCGCCCACTCCGCAAGCCGCCATAACAATCTATACCAACAAACTATTAAAGACTAATAAAATTATTTTAATTCGAGCATAATGTTGGCATTGTTCTATGTGTTGTATTCAGTGTATTCAGTGTATTCAGTGTATTCCGCGGTTATTTCCCGAACTCTGTTAATCCGTGTCCATTCACGTCCATCCGTGGTTCTCTATTCCGTGGTCATTCATTGAATTCAAAGCGGATCCCGTCCTCGGTAGCGTCCACCATGACGCCGCCGCCTTTTTCCAGCCGGCCGAAGAGGATCTCGTCGGACAGCGGATCCATGATTTCCGATTGGATGAGCCGGCCCAGGGGCCTTGCGCCGTAGGTGGCGTCGAATCCGTGTTCGGCGAGCCAGGCGCGGGCGGCGGGCGTAAGGTCGAGGCTGACCTTGTGCGTGGTCAGCTTGCCCTGCAATTCGAGGATGAACTTGTCCACGATTTGCTCAATGATTTCGTGCGGCAGCGCATGGAACATGACCACGGCGTCGAGCCGGTTGCGGAACTCGGGGCTGAACGTCTTTTCGATGGCCTTGTGGCCTTTGCCCTCGGCGGATTCAGTGGCCGAGGCGAAGCCTATGGTCCGCGCGGCCATTTCGCGCGCGCCCGCGTTCGAGGTCATGATGAGCACCACGTTGCGGAAATCCGCTTTGCGTCCGTTGTTGTCGGTGAGGACCGCGTTGTCCATGACCTGTAGCAAGATATTGTAGACATCGGGGTGGGCCTTCTCGATTTCGTCGAGCAACAGGACGCAATGGGGCGACTTACGAATTTCGTCCGTCAGCAGCCCGCCCTGGTCGAAGCCCACGTAGCCGGGCGGCGCGCCGATAAGCCGGGCCACGGCGTGTTTTTCCATGTACTCGCTCATGTCGTAACGGGCGAAGTGCACCCCCATGTTCGCCGCGAGCTGCCGCGCCACTTCAGTCTTGCCCACGCCCGTGGGACCGGTGAACAGGAAGGAGCCCACCGGCCGGTCTTGCGGACCGAGACCCGCGCGGCTCCGTTTGATGGACTTGGCCACGGCGCGGATGGCCTCATCTTGTCCGAACACCACCTGTTTCAGGTCCTCCTCGAGATGTCCCAAACGTTCCCTATCCGTGGTGGAAACGCTGCGCGCGGGAATGCGGGCGATATCCGCCACGATCCGCTCAATGTCGCGCGGCCGGATGGTCTTGCGGGATTTGCCCGGCAGCAGCCGGATGCTCGCCGCCGCCTCGTCGATGACGTCCACGGCCTTGTCCGGCAGGAACCGGTCGTTGATATACTTCGCCGATAGCTCGGCGGCCGCGTCGAGGGCGGTCTCCGTGTAGCGAATGCCGTGATGGCGCTCGTAATGGCTCTTGAGTCCGCGCAGGATTTGGACGGTCTCTTCAAGGCTTGGCTCGGTAATCTCAATCATCTGAAAGCGGCGGGATAGGGGCCGGTCTTTCTCGAAATGCTTCTTGTATTCCTCGTGCGTGGTGGAGCCGACGCAACGCAGTTCGCCCGACGCCAGCACTGGTTTAAGGATGTTGCTCGCGTCCATGGAGCTGTCCGCCGTGGCCCCCGCACCGACCACGGTGTGGATCTCGTCGATAAACAGGATGGCGTTGGGGCGTTGGGTAAGGGCGTGGATGACTCCCTTGAGGCGTTGCTCGAAATCGCCCCGGTACTTCGTGCCCGCCAAAAGGGCGGACAGGTCGAGGAGCAGAATCTCGGCGTCCTTCAGAAACTCGGGCACGCGGCCCTCATGCACGCGCAGCGCCAAGCCTTCGATCATGGCCGTCTTGCCGACACCAGGCTCGCCCACATAAATGGGATTATTCTTCCGGCGGCGGCACAGCACCTGGATGGTCCGGCGCAGCTCATGCTCCCGGCCAATAAGCGGATCCAGCTTGCCCTCGGCCGCCAGCCGGGTCAGGTTGACGGTGAATTGCCCGAGGGGATCGCTCTGTTTCCTTGTCTTGCGGGATTGCGTTTCGGAGGCGTCCTCCGGCTCTCCCGGTTCCTCGGCCTCGCCGTGCTCCTCTTCCTCGCCGCCCGTTTCCAGGGAACCCAGAAAGTCATCCTGAGCGGAGCCGTGGCTGACGTATTCCAGGATGTCCAAACGGGACACACCCTCCTTGCGGAGGAAATAGGCGGCATGGGAATCCTTCTCCTCGAACATGGCCGCCAGGATATCGCCCGCGTCCACCTCTTTCTTGCCGCTATAGTGGACATGGGTGAGGGCGCGTTGCATGAGCCGTTCAAAACTTTGCGTCTGTTGAGGGACGTGCTCGTCGCCCGTGGGAACGGTTTCGAGGTGTTTCTCGAAGAATCCCTCAAGCGCCGCGCGTAACGCGTCGAGCCGCGCCCCGCAATTCACCAGAATGGCCTTGGCGTAGTTGTCCGACAGCAAGGCGAAGAGGAGATGCTCGACGCAGAAGTACTCATGCCGGCGGCGCCGGGCCTCGCGCAACGCGGCGCCCAATGTGGCTTCCAGTGATTTGCTAATCATCCTCCGAATCCTTCATTGCCGGCGCATCACCCTGCTATTCCGGCTCCATGCTGCACCGTAGCGGATAGCCATGCTGGCGGGCTTGGCGGTGCACCGCGGCGACCTTGGCCTCCGCGATCTCGGCGGTGTAGACGCCTGCTGTCCCGGTTCCGTTTTCGTGTACGTTCAACATGATCCGCACCGCCTCGTCCGCCGGTTTCCGGAACACCGTCTCCAAAATATATACCACAAAATCCATTGCAGTGTAATGGTCGTTGTGGAGGATCACGCGGTACATCTGAGGCGGCTCTACCTCGAGATCCGTCTCCTGCCGCGTCTCCTCGTGGTTTTGTGTCCCGTAGACCGTCACGGTTAACCGATACACCTCCATGCCGCCGCGGCGGCGTGTGCCAAAAGGCGCCTTTCCATGCGCGCCGCGTTACATCCAACACCATCCGCCGGCTCGCCAGCGGGATGCTCGATGTGATCCTATCATAGAAGGCCCGGATACAAGGAGAACGCCACGGCAAGCCTTGGCGCTGGTTGCGGTTGGGAACGGCGGAAGGTATCCTGTGTCCCAGATGAGAACGCCGCCAGACAACACGCAAAGGATGCTGCCAATGAAAGCATGTGCGATAGCCGTTGCCGTGATAACGGCGCTGTTTGTTTCGCTTGGCGCGCAGAGCGGGGAAATCGAGGCGCCGAAGCCGCTCTACCGCGATCCCGTCCATGATGGGGCGGCCGATCCGCTCGTGATATGGAACCGCGAGGAGGAGCAATGGTTCATGTTCTACACCAACCGCCGCGCCAACCTCCCGCCGGACGAGATCGACGGCGTGTCCTGGGTTCACGGCACGCGCCTGGGCATCGCGGAATCGCCGGATGGGGCCAATTGGACCTACCGCGGA
>PUOI01000115.1 GCA_003552765.1 Candidatus Hydrogenedentota bacterium
CTATGGCCGCGCTCGCGAGCCACTGCAGCGATGCCTTCAACAATGCGCCCCGTGCTGCCGGTGTTGTAGACCGAGTTGATTTGCAGAAGCTTAATGGGCTCCTCCGATGCGAAAGCTGGGTGCCGAGGGCACCGTTCGGGACGCAAGTACCTTTTTGGAGCGGACCAAGGGCAATTTTTATCGGTTTCCTACCATATTCGGGAGACTCATGGTCATCCTCCGGACCAGGAACCGTTCGTAGAATCAAGAATTGCTTTTTGGATGATCCGTGCCTGATTTTCCGTGTTCCACTTTTCGTCGATTTCCCGGTAACAGGCTTCCCGGACCACTGCACGATCCAGCCCAGTCGCAAACCAGCGCCGGATTGCACCGGCTATGTCCATGCTCTGGCGATCGAACAGCACTCCGGTCCGACCCTCGACAACGACCTCGGCCTCCGGCATCTGGTAGTTCATATCACCATGGGTGCACACCGGTGTTCCGTATGCCAGGGCATGCATGGCCGTCAGGCCGACCTCCCCCGGCGAGACGCAGAGATCGGCATTGGCGATCAAGCGGGCCAACCGGTCCTCCTCGTAGCAGGCACCGTAGAAGTGGACCTGACCTGGAATTGTCCGCGCCAGCGCCCGCAGTCGCGCGCGTTCCGGTCCGTCGCCCACGAAAAGCACGTTGAACACGCGCCTCTCCGCGCGGAGTTCAGCCACTGCCGCGATCAGACGGTCCAGAGACTTCTGGCGGGTCAGACGGCCGATGAACAGTAGAACCGGGGCCGAAGGCTGGTCGAACCAACCCTGACGCACAAAGAAATCGGGATTGACCAGCGAGTCCCGCAACTGCACCTGTCGGGCATGAACAAGCGAGTTGTAGACCACCCGCACTTGCGCTGGGTACACCCCATCGGCGATCAACAGTCGCCGGGCATGCTCGCCGTACACCAGCACCTGATCGGCCAGCGCCTGAAACCGGGCGCGAAACCAACGCTTGATCCGGCCCTCCCGCCCATAGGCACCATGCCCCCAGAAGAGCACCCGGATACCGCGGCGCTGGGCCAGCCAGGCCGCCAGCCACATCGACACGACGTACATCTGGCCGAGCAGGACCAGCGCTTCGGCATCGGTCTTCCTGACGTGCCCGATCACACCGCGCTGCCACACCAGAACGCCCCTCAGGTAAACGTTGCGCACGCGCTCCAACCGCCACTCGTGGCCCTTCCAGTTCGCCTCGGAGAAGTCGATCGGCTTGATGGATTTCCCTCTCCCTTCGCCGAACAGGAAGCGCACGTCCAGGAACTCGTCTCCGATCAGGCGTTTCCACAGAGCCGAACGGTAATGGGGCGCCTGATTGGTGATGAAGTCCACCCTCACCTTACGCACCGATCAATCGTCCGCTCAACGACCTCGACATAAGCGTCCACCATCTTTCCGAGATCAAAACACCGTTCCGCGCGAAGGCGCGCGGCCGCGCTGTACGCTTCGAAACGCCCGGCAACCTCCTGGTAGGCTTCGATCAGAGGTTGTATTTTTGGGGCATCTCCCTTCCAGGGATCTGCGCCGAAAGGCACGATCCGGCCGGCCGCATCACCAACCAGCTCACTCACCGAACCCGTATCGAACCCAATGACCGGCGCGCCAGACGCCAGCGCCTCGACCACCGCATTCGGACAGGCCGGATTGACATCCAGGGACAGGTATAGCCGATCGCGATACACCTCAGACACCGCCTCGCGCGGAATCGAGCCACGATAGTCGATTCGGCCGTCCAGACGCTCCCTTCCGGACGGATCAGCAAAACCACCGTAAACGATCAGCTTAGCGTCACGCTCAGCCAACTCGCCGACCATCGCGTTCAGCAGATCGATCGCATAAGGCGAATAATCGACATGCCCCTCGACACAGACCACGTCAGGGTTGGCATTGCCCACACCGGCGCCGGCTCCCACCGGCTGAAACTCTTGGAGGTCCAGCCCGTTCCGAATCACCACCGCATCGCTTGGTTGCCACCAACCTTTCCGCCCCCACCAGTCCCGGACGAAGTCGCTTTGGTAAACCACACAGTCCGCCAGCCGGCCATGAATCCACTGTGCCATCGCGTTGCGCAACTCGGAGCCCAGCCAGCGCGAAGGCGCAGCCCTGAACCCACCCACCCGATGCAGCCATAGAAGGCCATCTAGCCGGTAAATGATCGGCACGCCCTTCTGCCTCATACGATGCAACCATGCAATCCTTCGGGTACCACCGACGACCATGACTAGATCAGTCAGGGCCGGGTCGCCGTCAACGGCGAAATTAATTGACCAGCCACGCCGAGCTAGGGCCGCCTGAAATCGGGACTGAAAGCTACCTGGCCCCCCCCCTCCAGGACGATGGGGGAAAGTTAAGCGCATAGTCACAAAAAAACACCATTCTTCCTCAATTGCTGAAGCACTTCGGCAACCAAGGAAGCAAGATAATAATCAGAAACATTTCTTCGGAGTTTCTTCTTAGCCGCAAAGATGGACGCAAAAAAGAGAATCGACACGTACGCCTTCCACCCCGGAGGCTCAAACCTCATAAGGATGAACTCTTTAACTTTCTCAAGTCTGTCGAAATCATGGAATCTACCCGTCAAACAACCCAAGTCATAACCTATCGGATAATATCCGGATCTATCGAAATCAATAACGAAACCATCTCGCAGAACGTTTTTGGTAGTGAAATCCCCATGTGCAAATCGACATGGCACATCAGGGCCCAATAGCCAAGACTCTATAGCCTGCAATTGAGATTCACTATAACCGTGACTTCTGACAATCTGGCCAAGCGCAGTGAAACCTTGAGCGTACATCGCGTCTCTTCGAAAATCATAGATTGCTTCAGACCTCCCATCCCAGCGAAAATCATCAACACATTCCTGAAAACGAATCGCTGCCGAGACTAGCTGCTCCCGATCTATTGGTCGCACCTCCGGGAGAAATTGAAAATAGCAGGCGACGAGCCAATTTCCCTTAAGTCTACAGATGAGCGACGGCGCTTTGAAGCTCGGCGCAAAATGCTTTGCCACGCTAGAATATGCCCACAGCATCTTTTTAATGCCATCCGAATCCCCAAGGTAAATCTTCTCAAACACCTCAAGGCCTGAAATCACCCCCTTACGATACGCGTGCAAATTCCACGTGCCTGATCCATGACCAACGAATGTCGCTTCTTTTAGCCTATACAAGTCTAGATCGGGATCGGCTCGGCGCATAAGGCTCGGATACCGCGCGGCGCTAGCATTCAAGAAAGACCCGGATATGCGCTGGATGGTTCTCCATCGACCCTGTCTTTCTGTATTTTGGGAGAAAATTAAGAATCCGAGAAAAAGGAACAAGGCACGGATGTTCGCAACCCCTGCTAATAGCTTAAATGGGGTTTTTCTCTTAACAAAATTCATGACGACACTCTTCACTTGCGTGGCACCTGCCGAAGGGTTGCC
>PUOI01000147.1 GCA_003552765.1 Candidatus Hydrogenedentota bacterium
ATGCGAGGAAGGGTTTCCGGTTTCATAGATGGTTTGGATGGGCGAAGACACCACGGTATACCCTTCGCGGATGGCCTTGACGAGGATTTCCATCTCCGTCTCGTAGCGTCCGCCTCTCACGCTGCGCAGCACAGCCTCTGCCAGCCGCCTGGAATGAAGGCGGTACCCACATTGCGTGTCCGGCAGTTGGACCCCAAGCAGCCATGCGGACAGGCGCGCGGTGACCGTGTTGCCCAGCCGGCTGTTCCAAGGCACGCCGGGCAAGTCAAAACGCCGGCTTCCGATAACGAGGTCGGCTCCCTCCTCCGCGAAAACCCGGTGCAAGCCAGGGAGTTCGGCGGGATCGTGCTGGCCATCGGCGTCAAGAACCGCGATGCAATCCGCGCCCGGGCGTTGCAAGGCGGCCCGGAAACCCTCCAACAGCGCATGGCCTTTTCCCCGATTGGCGGGGAACCGGCGCAGTTCCACGGCAAGGTTCGCTGTCTCTTCTGGAATACATGCCGCGCTCCCATCGTCTATAACGATGGCGGGCACATGCAACTCGTTCAAGGCTTCCAGCACGGGCGTGAGGCGCGGTCCGGCGTCGTAGCACGGGATCACCGCGCAGAGACCGCCGGGAAAGCCGGGGCGGGCCGCGTGGGTGAATGGGGCCTGTTCATGGTTTGTCATAGCAGACCACATTATGCCGGAACGAACCCGTGTTCGTGAAACGGCACATTAAGGCGCGGACGCATGCTGGGCCTCCGTCGCGTGGTATAATGGCGTATACATAGCCTTAGCGGAAGCGACTGCCATCATAAAAGGACGTTGGATAACCATGAAAGTTGAGATTCATAGCCATACGGACTTGTATTCGCCGTGTTCGCGGATCCCGCCGAAAGAGCTTGTGCTTATGGCGGAAACCAGCGGGTACGATGTGCTTTTTATCACAGATCACGGTAAAGTCTGGCCGCGCAGGGATTTGGCGGCCCTTCAAGAGTTGTGTGAACGCACCCGGATTCTGCCCGGCATCGAGATCTCCTTGCCGGATAGGCGGGACATGCTCGTTCTCGGCGCGGACGACCCTGAATACGAAAACCTTTACACGGCGGATGAAGTGCTCGCGAAGGCGTGCGCGGACGGCCTGCTGACCGTGGTGGCTCATCCGTTTCGTTATCACACGGAACTGCCGGGCTATTGCGCGCTAGCCGATGCGATTGAGATCAAGACGTGCAACCACTCCCGGCCCGAGGCCGTGTCGGCGGCGGAATCGTTTGCCGCGGAACACAATCTGGCGTCCGTATACGCCTCCGACGCGCACGGACTGAATTTCCTGAACAAATTCTGGATTGAGACGTCCGAGGATTTCTCCACGCCCCAGGAATTCCGTCATCTGGTCGTCGCCGGCCGGTACGCCAACCGCACGCGGCCTTTTGACATGGCCCTGCCCCCACCTTACAAAGTGGCCTCCATGGCCGAGCTGAGTGAGGCCGACCTCGTAACCCTGTCGGTGGAGTCCGAATCGCTTAAGTGATGCCGGAAGGCGCGTGGGGGAGTATGGAGTGTTTACATCCCCCGGCCCTTCGGGCCACCCTCTTCAAAGGGGGAATAGTTCGGACCGCCGGCATCTTGCCGTCACATTAGCCGTCGAGAAGGCGGCGATACGGCGCCTCCTTTGAAGGGACGTAAAGGGGATGTTGTTCTCCACTGCCTCGTTTGTCACGGCTCTTCGCGGGTGGGGGGCTGTTTGTCAGCGGGCGAATGGCGCTGGCCCAGCTCAAGGGCTTCGTCGAGCAAGCGCAGCACGCGATGCACGTTGCGGCGGCAGGTTTGGACGGCCTTTTGCTGTTCCAGGGTCAACTCGCCGAGTTCGCCTTCCAGCAGCATGTCGGTGTAGCCCAGCATAACGGCCAGCGGGGAACGCAGTTTTTTTGACATGGTGACCAGGAACTCCGTCTTGACCTTGCTCGCCTGCGCCAGCTCGCGGTTGAGTTGTTCGAGGCGCGCCGTGGTTTCTCTTTCGGTTTCCTGCAACCGCCGTTCTTCCGTAATGTCCCGGGCCACGAGTACGTAGTACCGCTGTTGTTCGCGCACAAAGCTGCGAATGA
Organism: Candidatus Hydrogenedentota bacterium; assembly: GCA_003552765.1. Classification (GTDB taxonomy): domain Bacteria; phylum Hydrogenedentota; class Hydrogenedentia; order Hydrogenedentales; family SLHB01; genus SKRY01. The sequence goes on from PUOI01000147.1 coordinate 2,088, forward strand.
CAACGCTGGTGGTGTGCTCGCTTCCTTCCGCGTCGATTAGCAGTTGCTCCCCCTTATACTCCCCCTTGTTGCGCAAGGTGGCGAATTTCACGGGCAGCGTTCCGTCATCGAAAATGAAACCGCGGACGCGGCTGCCGAGAAGCTGTTCCCTGGAAAGCTGGAGCAAGGCGCACGCCCGGCCGTTGGCTTCGGTGATGAGTTCGTGTTGGTCAAACACCAGGATGGGATCGCCCGCGCTGTCGAGGATGGTGCGCAGGGTGGCTTCGCTTGAAGCGAGTTCCTGCGCCCGCGCGAGGTGTTCTTCTTCGGTGATCCGGAAGCGATCGCTGATGACGCCCATGAGCCAACCGCAGCTTATGATGAGAAGGGAGGGGGGAAGAAGGACGGCGCCAGGGGGAAGAGTGAGACCGTGAAGGCGCCATTGCAGGGCGATGATTCCCGCATAAACCGCGCAGCACAAGGCGGCGGTTCCCATGATGCGGTAAAACTCACGGGCGTGGACGCTGTATCCAATTACGAACAGAAGGTATAAGGTAAATGTTACGCCGGTTCCCGCGCCGCCCAGGAACGTTACGAGGGAGATCTCGCCCAGGTAGAGGCAGAAGTTGAACGGCCCCATGAAGTAGGCGTGCCGTTCGGTAAGAAACACCCAATGGGAAAACACGTTGTGCGCCGCCCAAACCGCCGCCATGATTAGCGCGCTAGAGGCGTCCTCCCCGAGATGGCCAATGACGAACAGAAGGATCAGGATGGCCGCGCCTATATATCTCAGAATGAGGGCGGTCCGTTCAACGGCCAGGATCAGCGACATGCGGGGCGGAACATAGGTGTTCATGAGCGCTCCTTGGCTGTCGCCGCCGCATAGACGCGATTTCGCGGGACGTTGTATTGTTCGGCCACGGCCCGCACGGCATCCCGCCGGGACAGGCCCTGACCCTGCATGGCGGCTTCCACTTCCTCCCGCAGCGTTTCGTCGGAAAGCGCGGGGCCGGTCTCCGCTTTCGCGCCCCCATACAACACCAGCACGTACTCCCCTTTGGAAGGTACATCCACCAGCTGCTTCACGAGTTCCCGAGCCGCGCCTTGGAGCACGCTCTCGTGCACCTTGGTCATCTCATGGATGATCGCTACTTCGGTATCTGGCGCAGCCTCGCTTATCCGTTGCAGGGTTTGGGCGAGACGGTTTGGAGACTCGAAAACGATGTGGGCGCCTTCCCATTCCCCGGCGCGTTCCAGAAGACGCCGGGCTTTCCCGGCGTTGCGGGGGAAGAAGCCATGGAACGCGAATGGTTCGGGCGGCAATCCGCTGATGGAGAGGGCGGCCGTCACGGCGCACGGCCCGGGGACGGTGCGCACGGGAACGCCG
>PUOI01000039.1 GCA_003552765.1 Candidatus Hydrogenedentota bacterium
ATTCTGAATCTTCCGGATGAACCCAACCACACGTTGACGTGTGAAGTAGCCCACATCAGCCGGGAGGCGGGGGGAGGCGGCCGCGATATCACCCATTATGGACTCAAGTTCATTAAGCCGGACTCCGCTGTCACCCGTTCGATCGAGAACTATGTCGCGCGGCGCATGCGCGAACTCTATCTATAACCCGAACCTCCGGGAGCTAATAGAACCGGAACAGCGCCCAGAGCACGGCGGAAACGCTGAAGAGACTCAGCAAGAAGGTCCATGTCACGACACTGGCGAGGTAGCCGGGCCGTACGTTGAACTGCACCCCGAACACGGCCATGGTTACGGCGACGGGACCGCTCATCTGTAAGATGAAAACCTGGGCCGCCAGCCCTTCGAGGCCCGCGAGCCAGGCCGCGCCCGCGCCCGCCATAGGGCCAATCAGCAGGCGGGCTCCGCTGGCGATAAATACGTCCGGGCCGGTCTGGAGGCGTGTTTCGGCGATGCAAATGCCCAGGATGAGGAGCTGCATGGGGATGGTGGCCCCAGCGGTGAGCGATACGGCTCGCCCGAGCATCATTGGAAGTTCCCACTCCATGTATTGGAACACCAACGCGAGTGCGAAGGCGTAGATCAGGGGGAAACGGAAGACCTGAAGCATGGCCTTCGCCCAGCCATGGCTTCCTTGGTGAGCGAAGAAGAGGCCCATGGCGTTTTGGAAGAACATGCAGGCCACCATGACGATGACGGCCAGCGCGAGGCCCTGCTCTCCAAACGCGAACTTGCTCACGGGAAGACCGAAGTTGCCGAGGTTCATGAAGAGCGTCATCATGAAGGCGCTGTACATCTGCCCCTTCATTCCCCGCAGACGGGCGATAAGGCCTAGCACACATCCCATAATCGCCAGCATCAGGACGCTCGCCACGACGTAACGGCCGTACACGCCCCATTCGATGCGGTGTTCGGACAGGCTGTCGAACACCAGTATGGGCATGAGCAGATAGACATTGAGCGCCGACAGGGTGCGCCCATCCAGCTCGATATACTGGCGCAACCCGTAGCCGGAGGCGGCCACGATAAAGATAGGGACGATGGGGGATAGTATGTCTAGCATGAATGGGTTCGGAAAGGAATGGTGACGCTGGCTGGTTTTGCCAGCGAAAATGGGAGTAAGCTAGCGGACGAAAGAAGGCCTGCCTCATCAGCGAGGGGCGAAAATCAAATATCGACGCCGTGTTCCCGGGCCACCAGGTTATTCGAGCGGAGCAGGGCCTCGAAGCTACCGCAGTCCGCCCACCACCCGTCAATGAACTCGTAGGTCATAACGCCCCGGCGGATGTAGTCATTGTTGACGTCGGTGATCTCCAATTCGCCGCGGCCGCTGGGCTTGAGCGTGTCGCAAATGTCAAACACCCGGGCATCGTACATGTAGATGCCAATGACCGCATAATTGGTGGGCGGCGTCTCCGGTTTTTCGATGATTTCCGTCACCTTGTCCCCATCCAGCACCGCCACGCCGAATTCTTGGGGGTGGTCTACTTCCTTTAGGAAAATCTTGCCCCCTTCGGGTTGTTTGGCGAAATCCTCCGTGGCCTGCCGGATGGAGCCTTGCACGAAGTTATCGCCCAGAATCACCACCACCTTGTCATTGCCCACGAAGTGTTTGGTGAGCGCCAGCGCCTCGGCGATGCCGCCTTCCTTCTTCTGGTAGGTGTAGTTCATATGGCGCAAGCCAAACTCTTCCCCGTTGCCGATGAGCCGCAGGAACTCTCCCGCATTGTTCCCGCCGGTGACAATCATGATCTCCGTGATCCCGGCATCCACCAAGGTCTGAATGGGGTAGAAGATCATCGGCTTGTTGTACACGGGAAGCAAATGCTTGTTGGTCACCCGCGTCAGGGGTGCGAGCCGCGTCCCCAAACCGCCCGCCAAAACCACGCCTTTCATGTATCGCCGCCTCCCCTTGCGCCTCAATAGCATCTGCCCGCCCGCGGCCTGTCTTAGCGCGACCGAATCCACGGGCGGGAATTATCTACGCTGGCGCCTTAGCGGTTACGTTGTTTACGTTCCCGAATCGCATTGGCTTTGTAGAAGAGCGACGCGTCGATGATGGGATTGTGTTGCCCCTCGGCCTCGACGTTCGCATACGTGACCCGCCCGCGGTATGTCCGGTTGGACAAGATGATGGACACCGCTTGGCGCGACCACGGCTTCCCCTTGCGTGTCGTGATGCCCCGTGATTGGAGATACTTCACCACTTTCCCCGTGCTCCGCGAATTGACATATTCGCGAAAAATCGCTCGGACTACCTCCGCTTCACGATCGTCAACCACCAAGGGCTTTTCGCCCGGCCCGCCACGGCGGTACCCGTACGGCGCTGGACCCGTGCCGTACCGCCCCTGAGTCACCGCATTGATCTGGCCGCGCTTGACTTTGGCGCCATGGGATAACTGGCTGCCGCTGTTTTCCAGATATACGCCGCGCCGTACTTCGTTTGGCGCGCCCTGGGTTTCCGCTGACGCCTTGCCGGATTTGTTAATCGTCTCCATAAGTCAATATCCGCATCCAAGGAATTTTTCTGACGCCTGCCGCCCGCGAACGGCCAATACCGCCCCGGTAACACGCGCCTACACCCAACCCAAGCACCTCACCATAAGCTTACGGCAAGAAGCCTTCGGATGTCAAGTGTTTCCCCTTGCTAACCACTGGATAAGGGCGGTTTGCCAAGCGATTACATCCCTTGACTCACCCGGCGTGTGACGGTCTTGGAGGGGATTAAGGGGGATGTTCTCCCGTGGAGTAGTGTCTCCATACGGCGAATAGCTTCAGCGGATGCACGGCGGGGGCATTCGTGTGTTATAGTATGAGACATCCTCGCTTCCGCAATCGAAGCGGCGGGTACGGAACCAAATCGGCCAAGGAGGTCAACCAATGTCTACGATGGTGAAGCGATTGACGTACAGTTGCGCCGCCGTGCTGGCGGCCGCCGTGCTGACGCTCACGGGATGCGGCGCGGACGATCCCGTGGAAGAGTTGCCCGAGCAGGTTGAGGAACGGGGGGTCGAGCCCGTCGAGCCTGTGGAGCCCGCTGAACCTCCAGCGGAAGAAGAAACCCCTGAACCGCCCGACGAAGAAGAAGTCGACGATCCGGCTGAGGACGAAGCCGCGGAGACCGTGGACCCCGCCCCGCCCGATCCCGAGGAGAGCGGTTGGGAAGAGATCGCCGATGACGCGCCGGAGGAACTCGATGAACTCTTGGACGAGGTCGACGATCCCGATGCCCCCGAGCATCGACAGGCCATGGAAGAAATCCGGCAGTCTCTTGAGGACTTGGGCGAAGACGTGACGGAGGCGGGCGAGGAGGCCCGTGAATCGCTTCGTCAAGAGGCGTCCGAACTCCTTGAAGATGCGGCGCGCCGCGCCCAAGAGGCAAGCGAGCGGGTCCGCGAAGGCGACGATGCCGA
>PUOI01000239.1 GCA_003552765.1 Candidatus Hydrogenedentota bacterium
CCCATCAGCCGCCGGATAAAGGCGCGTACGCCCCGTTTGATCCGGCGCAAGCGGCGGCGCCAGGCTTGGCGTACCTCGCCCTGGGGCACTTTCACACTATGACCGAACTCGAGGGCAATTTCCCCACGCGCATGTGCTATTCGGGCGCGCCGGAGGGCCATGGCTTTGGCGAATGCGGGCCGCGGTATTTCCTGGAGGTTGAGATTGATGAGGGGCGTCCGCGCGTGCGGCAGCAGGCGTCCGCGCACTCGATTTACGAGCAACACACGCTGGACGTCTCGACCTTTAGCAACAGCCAGGCGGTGCTGGAAGCCGTGCGCGACTTGCCCGCGCAGGGGGGAGAGGCGGCCCGGTTGTTGCGCATCGTGTTGGAAGGGGCCTGTCCGCCTTCCATGCAGGAGCGCCTCGCCGCGTTGCCGGACGTCGTGGGCGACCAGTTCGCCTACCTCGACATCGTGGACCGGACGGCGCCGCAGGAGGATTACGAGGACCTCGCGAGCGAGGCCACCAGTCTGGGGGTGTTCATCCAGCAGATGAATGACGCCATCGCGGCGGCGGAAGAACCGGAACGGCGGCGCATGCTGGAGCGGGCCCGCCATGTGGGGCTAGCGGCCTACCGGGGCGAAATGGTTCCGGTTCGCGGAACGGAGGGCGGTTGACCGTGCGGATTCGAACGCTTTGGTTGGATGGATACGGCCGGTTCATCGGGCGGGAGGTCACCCTCCAGCCCGGTTTTCAGATCATCTTGGGACCCAACGAGCAGGGCAAGACCACCGTGCGCAGCTTCATCGGCGATATGCTCTACGGCCAGAAGCGTAGCACGACGCAGCGGCTGTACGACGAAGGCCATGAGCTGCGCAGACCCTGGCGCAATCCCGAGGTGTACCGGGGGCGGCTGCTATATGAACTTGATGACGGCCGGGAAATCGAGGTGCACCGGAATTTCGAGCGCCGCAACGAAAACGTCGAAGTCTTCGACCGCACCCATCAGCGCAACATCACCGCGGAATTCGACCAGTTGCGCAATCGCGAGACGCCTTTCGCGGAGACGCATCTCGGTTTGGGCAAGCAGATCTTCTTGCACGCCGCCACCATCAGCCACGGCACCTTGGAAACGCTGGGCGACGAGGATGCGCTTACTCAGATTCGCGAGAAGCTGTTGGCGCTGGCGGATTCCGGCGAATACGAGGGTTCGGCGGATGCGGCCTTGCGTCTGCTTCAGCAACGGATCACGGCAATCGGCAAAGCGTCCGCCCGCACGAAACCGCTCCCCGCGGCCAAGGCCCGCCTGGCCGAGCTGGACCGGGAACTCGAGGCGGCTCAGGAGCTTTCGGCGGAGCTGGAAGACCTGGAAACAAGGCAGCGCCGCGAACGCGAGCGGCTCGAGGCCTTGCGTCAGCGCCACGCGGAAGTCGAGGGGCAGCTCCAGGCGATCGAGAAGGCGCAACGCGCGCGCCGGTTGCGCGAGGCCGAGCGGTTGCAGGAAGAGGTGAACACCGTCACCAAGGCGTGTTTCTCGTTGCAGCAGGCCGCGGCCTTTCCGCTCGATCGCTTGAGCGAACTGGACGAGGCCGCCAAGGCGGTCACGGACGCCGAGCAACAACTGGCGCGAAGCCGCGAGGAATTGACGCGGCTTGAGGAGGCCATCGAGACCGAGAAGGAGCGTCTGGGGCCGGTGGCGGAGGAAGAACCCGGCGATATCAGCGAGGAATGGGACGACTACCTGCGCCAGCTAGAGGAAGATGTCCTGTTTCTTCGGAAACAAGTGGAGAACGGCGAAGAGGAACTCAAGGAAATCGAACGGCTCCGGGAGGAGGCCGAGGCGTCGCTCCGGAATCTCCCCGATTTCAGCCGCATCCGCTCGAACCCCATGGAATGGGTGGGCCAGTTGGTCAACACCTTCGAACGGGCGGTCAGCACCCGCGATAGCGAAGCGCAAGAGCGGGACCGGTTGGAGGACCAAGTAGCCGATAAGCGCGCGGCCATCGAACAGCCGGAGCGTTTCTTCGAGCGCCATCCCGACATCGGCTCCTATATACAAGACTATGAGGAGCAGCACAGGGAGACCGCCGAGGAATTGGAGGATGTCTCCGAGCAGATTGAGGAATTGTCCGCCACGCTCGCCGAAGAGGAAACGTCCACCACGCGGGACTATTGGCTGGCGGGTCTGAGCGTCATCTTCATGACGGGCTTCGCCTACGGGTGGTATGTCTTTGACAACCCGGGCCTGCTCGTGCCCATCGCGCTGACGGCGCTTCTCTTCTTGTGGACCCTCGGAAACATGTTCTACACCCAGCGCAGCCTGCAACGGTTGCGGCGCGAGCTGGACGCCTTGCGCGAACAGCGGGAAGCGGCCGAACACGCGCAGGCGAACCGCGAAAAGGCCATGCAGGCCATTTTGCAGGAGGCCGGCTGTCACTCCTTGCGGGACCTGGAGGCCTACTACCAGCGATACAGTCAAGCGGCCGAGGACCTGGAGCGGCTTGAGGAAGCCGCCGAGGAGAAACGCCAGTCCGCCGAGGAAGAAGAGCAGCAGGTCGGCCGCTTGTTTGACAAGGTGAAGCAGACCTTTGAGGCCTTAGGCGAATCCCTCACGGATGAGGACCAGATTCGCAAGGCGGGCGACCGGGTCATTCAACGCTATCAGGCCTATCGCGAGGCGAACAATGAAGTGGCCAAGCGGCGCAACGAAGCCGAGGCCAAGCGGCAAGCCCTTGAGGAACGCAAGGCCGAGTGGGAGGAGAAGCGGCTGGCCTTGCGCGACGCAAGCCTGGAAGTGCGCGATCATCTCCGCAAGCATGGATTCCCCGAGGAACACTACGACAGCGCGTCCCGCGCGCTACGGGCCTTTCGGAAATATACCGCGGAGTGGCGGCAGAAACGGAACCGGCTCGAACTCCAGCAACAGCACAAGAAGGAACTCGAGGATCGCATCGCCGCCGAGACGGAGGCCATCGAGGCCGCGCGGCGCAACGTCGAACAGCTTGCTAGGGAATTGGGCGGGGAAAGCTACGAGGATTGCCAGCGTTCCGCCGAACACGCCCGCGAATACGAGGCGGCGCGGCAAAAACGCCAGGACCTCAACCGGCAGCTCGAACAAGTCCTGAATGGGGACACGCTTCAGAATCTGCGCGAGCGCGTACGGTCGGATGGGGAAATCAACGAGGAACCCTCGGCCGACGCCGATGCCTTGCGCCGGGAGCGGGACGAACTCGACGCCACCATCGACGCATCGCTTGAGGCCCTCCACGAGATGCAGATCGAACTCACCCGCCGCCGGGCGGGCGCGAGGGCCATCAACGAGATTGAGGAAGAACGCGCCCATGTTCAGCGCAGGGTGGACGAGTTGGTCTTCGAAATGGACGCCACGGCGCATGCCGCCGAGGCCATCGACGCCATCGCCCGCGACCGCCACGCCCGCATCGCGCCGCATCTCGCGCGGCGCG
>PUOI01000409.1 GCA_003552765.1 Candidatus Hydrogenedentota bacterium
ATTGCGGTGTCCGCGCCCAAGACGAGAGAGAAGGATCGTTCCAGCCCCCGCACCGTGACCCGTTGCCATTGCGTGGCGGCCAACAGCGCCACAATCGCCGCGGCGACCAGTAGGAGCCCGATGGTTATCACCGCGGCCCGCAGAAAAGATATCATCGGTATACTCCCCACGTCACGGGCTCAAACCCGTTGCGAACATTCTCCCGCCGCATCAGTGGAACATGCCCCCTAACGCGCGCAGTCTGGACACGAATTCGTCGTAGCCCAGCCGCTGAAGCCAGCGCTGCTCCTCGGCGGTGAGTGCGCGCTGCTCAATGCCCGGCCGCGCCACGGCGGGCCACTCAAAATAGAATTCCGAGGAATGCGTCTCAAGGACGAGGCGCACGGCCGGGTAAACGGCATCCAGGGTTAGGTCGTCCATCCAGAGGCTGTGCCGGGGAAACACGACGATGTTTGTGCGGCGAAAGCGGCGGAGCGCGCCTTCGGGTTGTTCTTCCCTGGAGCCGGCTCGGAGGTGCTGGGCCGGGCTGATGCGCTGGCCGTCGGGCGTTTCCAAGTAGACTTGCACTCCCCGGAGATCCACGACGTCCGCCGCCATGCTCATGTCGTGAAATGCGGAGACGAGATGAAGCTCGAACACGTGGAAGTTGCCGGTGACTTGCGCCGCCACGGGATCCAGCTCCCCGAGGCCTCCCTCCTCTTGCATCTTCAGTTCCGCCGCGTCTGAACTCACCCAAATTGCCGTCGAAGCGGGGTTGAACAGCGTGGGATGCCGGGCGTCCAATTGGCGGAGCCGGCTGATGTAGGTAGCGGGCTGAAATGGAACGTTCGAGCGCTCCATTTCGGCCTCGTCCTCGTCATTCGCGGTGGTCTGGCAGCCCATCAGGAGCGCCGCCACACCCACAAACAGAAGCCCCCAACCCACCGCGCCATGCCTCATATAATCTCTCAGAATCACTCCTCATCTCCCCAAAAATCGGCCACGTCGTCCGGCCCCCCATAGATTTCCTTTTCGCCATGGACGTCCGGGTCGTACGCGATCTCCATGGGGTACTCTTCGATGACGCTGTGGGCGTGTTCGCCGCCGCGTCCAAACCCTTGGAGATACATCCCCCCATCGGACGACTCCATCTGAGCGATCCCGCTCGGCACTACGTCTTCGTTGATCCACAGGACAATCTCTCGATTGTCTTCCGTCACCACCCAGCGTTCCGCCTGGATGTACTCGTCCCCGATATGAACGCGCTGCAACCCTTCTGAACGCCGTTGCGGCCGTTCGCGGCGGCCTCCCGCGCGAATGGCCTCGAGCCCCACTTCTTCCGCCTCGTTGGGGCCGTATTTGCGTATGACGCGATGCACATTGTCCGGGTTGCTCGCGGGACCGGTCAGCAACAGGCGGAAAGCGACCTTATACCCGCCGCCGGGCATAAACTCGAACTCCACCCAGTAGCCTGTTTGGCGCTCCAATTGTTCTTGTCCCACAATGGCTTGGCGCACGCGGTAAAGGGCGCCGCTGTTGGCGTCGTGCAATTCGTACCAGGCCCACTGGCCCACTTCGGGGTCCACCAATGTGCCGGACATCATGTCCCCGATGAAGCCTTGGGCGCTGGCCCCGCCAGCCATGCCGCCCATAAGCGCCAGGACGGCAAGCAGCCGGGTTATTCGTGTTAGGCGAAGTCTCTCTGCCTTCATTGTGTCTCTTGCTCCTTTTGCTGGCGGCCGCGAAAACGTTCGAGGCGTTCCTTAAACGTTTTCTCCACGCCCCAGTCCACGGGTTGGTAGAACGTCTGCCCCTGGACTCCGTAGTCCTGGGGCACATAACCTTCTTCATAGTCGTGCGGGTATTGATAGCCTTGCGCCCGCCCCAACGCCTCGGCGCCCGCGTAGTGGCCGTCCTGCAAATGCTTGGGCACGGGCACGGTGGGCTGCTCGCGGAGATATTTTGACGCCCGCGCGATACCCTCGCAGGCGGCGTTGCTCTTGGGCGCGCACGCCACGTAAGAAGCCGCCTGCGCCAAGATGATCCGCGCCTCGGGCATGCCGATGAATTCGCAGGCCTGCCATGCGGACGTGGCGAGCACCAGCGCCATGGGATCCGCGTTGCCCACGTCCTCGGCCGCGGCAATGCAGATGCGCCGCGCCACGAAGCGGGGCTCGTCTCCGGCCTCAAGCATCAAGGCCATCCAGTACAGGGCGGAGTCGGGATCGGTGCCGCGCATGCTCTTGATAAAGGCCGAGGCAGCGTCGTAGTGGCTGTCGCCTTTGCCATCGTAGTGGAGCAGCTTACGTTGAATACTCTCCACCGCTGCGTCCACGGTGATGTGAATCGTCTCGTCCTCCGCCGGGGTGGTAAGCATCGCCACCTCGAGCCCGTTCAACGCGCGGCGGGCGTCCCCCTCCGCGCACCGGGCGAAATGCCGCAGGGCGTCCTCGTCCACTTCGACGCGGTATTCGGGAAGACCGCGATCCGCATGTTCAAGCGCGCGGCGCAAAAGCCTAACGATATCCTCCTCGCTCAGCGGGTTCAGCTCGAAGATCTGCGAGCGCGACAGCAAGGGGGCCACCACGGCGAAATAGGGATTCTCCGTCGTTGCTCCGATAAGAATGATGTTGCCGTTTTCCACGTCGGGCAAAAGGGCGTCTTGCTGGGCGCGGTTGAACCGATGAAGCTCATCGATGAACACGATGGTGCGCCGCTGCTCATACGCCCGGCGCTCTTTGGCCCGGTTGATGAGGTCGCGCAATTCCTTGACGCCGGAAGTCACCGCGTTGAGGGGCTCGAAGGCGGCCTTCGTGCGCATGGCGATGATGCGCGCCAAGGCGGTCTTGCCGCTGCCCGGCGGGCCGTATAGGATAAGCGACGTGATGCGGTCCGCCTCGATGGCCCGGCGCAGAATCTTTCCCGGCCCCAGGATGTGGTCTTGCCCCACGATTTCATCAAGGGCGCGCGGGGCCGTACGCCGGGCCAAAGGCGCTTCCCTGCGCATGCGTTCCGCCGCCGAGTCTTCAAACAAATCGCCGCTCATGCCTAGATCTTACGCCATGCCATGGCCGGGGAACAAGATGCTTCTCAATTGCCGGATAAGGACGCTGCTTCACAGGCAGCATCTCCCTTGAGCACCGCTCGAAGGGGACATGATTCGTAGCGCCGGCATCTTGCCGGTATATAGGCCAAGCCCACGGAAAGCCGGGGCCACGATTCCTCCATGAGCAAAAAGGGGGCGAAAGGGCCGGGGCATGCAAAGACCTTGCCCACCGCATCCGGCGATTGATTATTGATTCCACAACCTCATCTAGAGTACACTATGTTTCGCTGGTTTTCCCCTCAACTACGTTTCCACCAACTACCCAACCACTCCAACCCCGAAGGAGAGAATAGTGTCTACAGGAAAACGCTTCAAGATCGCTTGCATTGGCGCGGGCAACGTCG
>PUOI01000040.1 GCA_003552765.1 Candidatus Hydrogenedentota bacterium
AATTCTGCATCGTCCCCAACAAACCGAATATCTTTTCCATTATACTATACGAGCAAACACCGCCGCGAACGAGATGCTGTCGGCCAAACGCCGGAGGCGGCGGTGTGCGGGGCGTTTACATCCCCCGGCCCTGCGGGCCACCGCCTTCAAAGGGGAATTGGGCTGATCCCCTGGGGGTGAATTGCGATCCACCCGGTGTTTGGGAAATTCCCCCTTCGAAGGGGGATCAAGGGGGATGTTTATCCTTGGATCAGCCACTTACCCCGGCGATTGGAATCTGTCCGCCAATCGCCGGATATCTCTTACGGTGGGTTGGACGAAATACCGGCGCCAACTTCTCTTTCGAAGGCAAGATGGAAGGAACGCGTAAACGCAGCCGGCTCGCGCCTCACCCCTGGGCCGGGGGCGACGTTTCTCCGGCCACGCTAACCCCGCGCACGATCAGGCCAGCGGCGAGCACCACGCCTTCTTCATCGTACAACACGGCCCATTGTCCGGGGGCCACGGCCCGCTCGGGCTCGTCAAAGGCAACCTCCAGTCCATCGGGAGTAACGTGGGCGGTGGCGGGCGCGGGATGGTGGTTGTAGCGGATCTGCGCCCAACACGGGAAACTTCGGCCAGGGTTTTCCATGGCGCCCCAGATCACCTCGGAAGCGATGAGTTTGTGGAAGTAGGTCTCTTCGGCGTAGCCCACGACAACCGCATTGCGCCCGGCGTCAAGGTCCAGCACGTAAAGCGGCCTAGGCGCGGCGATGCCCAAGCCCTTGCGTTGGCCCACGGTGTAGTGCATGAGCCCCTTGTGCTGGCCCAACACCTCGCCCGCGCGGTTCACAATAGGGCCGGGTTCGCCGGGGCCCGTGCGTTCCACGAGGAAACGGTGGTAGTCGTCGCCGGGCACGAAACAAATCTCTTGGCTCTCGGGCTTATCCGATGTGAATAAATCAAGGGAGCGGGCGGTTTCGCGAACTTCTTCCTTGGTCAATTCTCCAAGGGGATACAAGATTCGCCGTAGCTGCTCCTGCTGGAGCCCGGCCATCGCGTAAGTCTGATCCTTGGCGAGGTAGCGCGCCCGCCGGAGGACCACGCGGCCGCCGCGCTCAGCCGTCCGCGCGTAGTGCCCCGTGGCGAAGTAGTCCGCGCCAAGGGCCATGGCCTCTTCGAGCAGCGCGCCAAACTTCACCTTTCGGTTGCAGCGGAAACACGGGTTGGGGGTGCGTCCGGCGAGGTATTCACTAACGAAATCTTGGACGACGTCCCGTTCGAAACGGTCTTCGTAGTTAGCCACATGATGGGGAATGCCAAGCCATTCCGCCGCCCTGCGGGCGTCCTCGGCGGCGCTGGCCGCGGCTGAGGAGGGGGTGACACGCATGGTCATGCCGATGACGTCATACCCCTGCTCAAGGAGCAGCGCCGCCGCGACGCAGCTATCCACTCCGCCGCTCATCGCGGCGCAAACGGTGGGTTTGTGTGACGTCATGCCGTGTCCGGGAACTATCTCTCGTCTCGACGGCGAGACCGGCCTCGCGGAATCAATGGCGGGTTGCGGCCCGCTATCTTACCGCACGTCGGCCTCGAACCATTTCAACCACCCCATCATACCTTTGGTCTGCTTCAACATGGTGGCTTTCAGACCTAGCGTGCGGAGTTTCTCTTTCGCTTCCTGGCGGGACTTGGCCACGACCACCCCGCCCACGAAAGACTTCTCCTCTTCTCCCTCGGCCCGAATCGCGTGATACTCATACGTCGGCATGCTGCGAGTTCCTTCCCGCTCTCATCCCGCGCCGCAAACGCGGACTCCTCCTCAAGCACTGTTCCTTGCCCATACTCCGAAGTCTCCCATCGCTGCTGGAGACACGCCACGTGGCGTCAGCCGGCGCCCGCCCGGCGGCCACCTTGTTTATGGTACCATGCAACCCCCCAGGGGCCAAGTTTTTCCTCGACAGAGTTCGCTGTAAGAGCAGCATAGCCACTAATATACAGAGCGCGCAATTCTTTATTGGGGGATGGGCTTGCGTCAATCCCATGGAAGCGATTTGAACCCGGCCCACGACGTTGACAGGACATCCGGGCTGTACTAGAATTACCTGAATTCCACTCCAAAAGGCGAGGCCATCCCATGCAACACTATAGTTTTGGCGCATTCAATATTACCGATTCCAATCGGAACGCCCATGACATAGCACTCGCTGTCGCGGATTTGCGGCAGGTCTCTCCCATGCCCGTCGTATTGCTGGGTGAAAAGGGCTCGGGAAAAACCCATCTCTTGTGCGCCATCGTCAACCGGATTCGCGCCGTGTCGCCCGCCTCGGGGCTGGCCTACATCAGGGCGCGCGATTTCCCCAGCCAGGTCCGCGCCCTCATCGACGACCCGGCTCCGCTGAAGCGTTGCGAATCGGCCGTGCTTCTGGTGGACCAACTCGAACGGTTCAATGAACAGATCGCCGAATTGGAAGCAGTGAGCCGCCTGTTCCTTGAAGAGGGCCACTATGTTGTATTCGCGACATCTGTTCCCCCGGTCCGTCTCACACGCTTATCCGAAGGCTTGCGGAGCCTGCTGCAGAAAGGCCAAATCATCACCCTGCGGCCCCAGGCAAGCGGCGGCCCGGCCGAGCCCGCCCGGAATCAGCAGGAAACGGGGCCGGCGCGGTTGGAGAACACGGAACGCGAGAACAGGCAGACAGCGCTGCTGCGGGAACAACTCAGCGGCGAGCAGAGCGCCCGCCAGGCCCTGCAACAGCAGTTGGACACCTTGCGGCAAGCCAATGAAGACTTGCGGGAGCAGTTGGCGGCCCGCGAAGCGGAGGATGGCGATGCCACGCGCCGCCGCGAAGAACTCGAACACGAGGTGGAAGACCTTCGCGGGAAGCTCGAGAATGCCCAAATCGAGGAGGCCAAGACCCGCCATGAGGCCGATTATCTCGCGAGCCGCACGGAGCGGCTCGTTGGAATCGTTCAGGACAACCACAAACAGTTCGCCCGCCACAAGGAAGACCAGCGGAAACAGGTAAAGGACTTGGAAGCGCGGCTGGAAGAATACGACAAGAACCAGCAAGCGCTTCGCGGCGAATTGGAGAAGAGCCGGGAAGAAACGGCCGAGGCGGTGACTACCCTGGAGCAGACGCACGCCGCCGCCGAGGAAGCCAACCAAGCGCGTCAGCGGCTGGAGAACGAGCTGGAGGTTCATCGCCAGAAAGCGGAGGAGCTGGAAACACAACTCTCGGAATCCGAAACAGCCCGCGCGGAGCTTCAGCAAGAACTGCAGACAGCTCAACGCATGGACGTCAGCGAAGAACGGGATCGGCTGGAGCGCGAACTCGAGGAGGCCCGGCGAACCCAGGACGGGGCCAGCGCGGCCTTGGCGGATATGGAGCAAGGGCGCGAGCAATTGGAAGAACGCCTGGCGGCGGTGGAGCGCGAGCGGGACTAT
>PUOI01000361.1 GCA_003552765.1 Candidatus Hydrogenedentota bacterium
CGGCGTGATGCGGTTGCCTTCCTCGTCGCGGAACCGCCGCGTCACTTCGACACCCTCATGCACGGGCTCCAACGCCTCGGGATGCGGAATGCCCCGCGTGACCACGTACGCATAGACGGGTTGCTCCCCGGTATTGCGCACGGTGTATGTGACGTGTCCGCCCTCGTGCTCAACTTCGAGCACATCGTAGCCGGTGACCTCGAGCGTTTCCTCGGGGCCTTCCAACTCGGCGGAGGCCTCCACATCTGTGTCACGGAGATCCCGCAGGTACTCGGAGAGCGCCGCGATCGCGAAGGCGGTGTCGTGCGTGCTGCAATTCAGCCGGTTCTCTAGATAGGTGATGATTCGGTTGGCGCGATCCGCGATTTCTTGGGAATCGCCGTCGATTTGCAGCAGGCACATCAGCTCGATGGCGTTCTCGCGGACGCTGCTGGTCAGTACGTCACTTTGACGGCGCACTTCGTCCTCGGTTTTGGGTTGCGTCGTAAGGTGTTCCCGCGCGCGCTCGGTGTCGCCCGTGGCTTGCGCGATGATCGCGGCGAGCAGGTATCGGGCGCTTCGGGGCACGGCTTCACCGTCAAAGGCGCTGACCTGCCGCACGGCCTCGGTCTCTCCGTCGAGCGCGAGCACATACAGCGTGTACGCGCGAAGATGAAGCCGCTCCGGCGAGGTCCCGCCGTACTGATAGGCGATGCGCCGCGCGTACTCCTGCAACGCGTCGAAGCTGTGGTTCGGTATGTCGAAGGCCTCGGTTTGCTTGGCCAGCGTGAGGAAATGCAGCGCGTAGACGGACAGGTACTCGTGGGACTGGGTGCTTCCGGGCCACCGGCCCAGTCCGCCGTCCCAATTCTGCATGTACATGAGCCGGTCGATGCCGGACTGGATGTAGGTGTCGATGGGCGGATAGTCGTCCTCCCGCGCGCGGTTCACCAAGTCTTCGTGATCGCGCAGCAACAACATGGGCAGTAAGCGCGACACATGGGACTCCAGCCCGCCCCAGGGGTAATCCACCACGCGCTCAAGGGCGTCCGCGAGCCGCAACAGGGGATCGGCGCTCACGGTAAGCTCGATGCTCGCCAACGCGTTGTCCTCGAAGTCGTCGAGCGTGAAGGCCTGCTCCTCTCCGGGATCCAGCGCCACGAGATTGTAGTCGGATTGATAGACCGCCGGCGTGCGCACGGGGATGTCCTCGGCCTTCTCGTGGCGCATGATGTCGTCGCCGCCCTCGTCGCGCACGGCCATCTCCCACGTGACGGTTCCCGTTCCCGTGGCCTCGGCGGCCGTCAGTTGGACCGTCGTGGACGCTTCGCCGCCCGCGTCGATTTCCAGCTGTATGGTGTCTTGCTCCTCCACCAAGGCCCCGGAGGTCTCGTAGGACAGGGCCACCGTCACGGCCTCATCGGAATGGTTGAACAGCGTCGCGCGGACCTCGCTCTCATCGCCTGGCGAGAGGAAGCGCGGCAAGCTGGTTTGGAGCATGTAGGGCCGGCGCACATAGGTCTGGCCGGTGACGGCGCCCAAGGCCGTGTGCGAAGCCGCGACGGCGTCCAGCCGCAGTTGTCCCGTGTACTCCGGAATGTCCAGCGGGATCCGCGCCAGGCCTTCCTCGTCCGTTTCCACCACGCCGGACCACAGCGCCACGGGCTTGATCCAACTCTCGCCGATATCGCCAATCCGCGCGCCGGGGTCGATATCGCCGCCGGGGATGGGTTCGTCGAAGTCATACGCCACGCGGTCGTAGTAATGGCCCCGGTTGTACTCGGGACGACGCGTCCGGAACAGCCAGCCCACGGGATCCGGGCTGTCGTAATCGGTGATGGCGTGAATGCCTTCGTCCACCGCCGCCAAGGTCAGTTCAACGTTATCCGGAACGCCGCCGAGCCCCTCCACCGCGATTTCGATCTCGGTGGACGAATCCGGCTCCACTTCTTCAGGCAGTTCGGTAAACCGCACGTTTAGCTCGAGCTGGGCATCCTTCACCGGCAGGTTGACCATGTCCATGCTCGAGAACGGATGCACTTGGGTCCGGCCGACCTCGATTTCGTGAATCACGCTCGCGACGGCCCACACGTTGGGCACATGGCGTTGCTCAATCTCGAAGCTGGCGGTTCCAATGCCATTCTCGATGGTCACGGGAATCATGTCGTGAATCTCATCGCTTTGAAGCACCACGATGCCTTGCCCGTCAAACGGGGCCTCGACGCGGATCTCCGCGGTGTCGCCAATTTCATAGCCGTCCCGGTCGGCCTCGGCCTTTACCAGGCTCGGCCGCTGGGCGTCCACGACGCGCGTGTCGCCACCGTACGAATAGAAATTCTGGGTGCTGTGGAGCTGGGTTTCATCGGAATCGATACGAATGCGGTAATACCCGTAGCCGCTCAAGGGAAACTCGACGAAACCCTCTCCATCGGTCAGGCTCACCTCCTTGGTCTCCACCGGCCGGAACCGGTCGGACCATTCCGCCTCGTAGCGGCCGTAGTACCGCCGCACGTTGTAATTCCAGACCTCGCGTTCCAGGGTGGCCTCGACCGTGTCCAGGTCCACACGTTCGCCGTTGGGATCCACCACGGCCACCTGAACCTCCACGCCGCCTCCTTCCCGTGGGCTCAGCGACAAGCCGGGCACGATGTCATCCGGGAAGAGATGCGTCGTGGCGCGTCCGGAGACCGACCGGCCACCCAACTCGAATACGCGCCCCGTCACACTGGCCTCCATCGGGAACGTGGCCCTTGTCGTGGGGGTGTACGAGAAGTCGAATGACGCTTCGCCATTCTCGTCCGTGCGGCCTTCGCCCACGTTGATCGTCTCGGGCGTGTAGTCGGAATCGTTGGTGAACCGGTAGCCGCTCCAGCCCTCGGGCCGCCAATTCGCGCGCCGCAGGACCACGCTGGCGTCTGCGCGCCGGTTGGCCGCGCTGGCGCCAAAGAGGTGCTCGCCTTTGACGCGGATGGGATAGGTCTCGTCCGCCATCCAAGGCGTTTCGTCCAATGTGACCTCGGCCTTGATGCGGTTCGGCACGAAGTCCTCCACGTTGAAGGTGTACGAACCGATGGATTCCTCGCTGCCCGGCACGCGGATATCGACGGTGTATCCCCCCGTCGGGGCGTCGGGCGCAATCTCGAAATCGAGCCCGTCCGAGCCCAGTTCGGACAACTCTGTCGGTTCGCTGTAGACCTCCCGGCCATTGGGCAGCGTCACCGTGGCCAGCAGCGGCATCTCTCCCACGGTGTCGCCGTAGTTCGTGCGCACAAGCCAGCGCAAATGCGCGGTCTCGCCGGGCCGGTAGAGTTCGCGGTCCGCGTAGATGTAGGCGTCATAACCCTCGCGGTCGAACGAAGGCATCTCGTGGTCAAACGCAAGAAAGTCTTCGTCCCTGGACTCCAGTTCAAGGAAGGTGTAGTCCTC
>PUOI01000637.1 GCA_003552765.1 Candidatus Hydrogenedentota bacterium
CGCCGGCAAGCACGGAGCCGACGGCCGCGGCACCGCTTAGTTTGAGCAGATCGCGCCGAGAGATCCTGGCAGAGGCGGATTGGGTCGGAATGGTTTCGCGACTCATGGTCGTACTCCTTTCTCGTTGGGGGGCCGGATAGTCCGGATTCCCTAACAGTGTGAAACCTTGATTTCTGCTTTTCATTTCCGTGTCCCCCTAGTTCGTTGCGTATTGCCACTGTTCAAAGTCATGCCGCCCGGCTCACCCAAAAGCCGGGGCGGTAATGGGCGGGATTGGGTCCATTAACCACCTCCCTCCGCGGCTGCGCCGCTGTTGCCGTTTCCAACTTCGTTTTATTCGTTTGTTGCCTTCTCAGTTTGGTGTTGCCTTCGACTCCACTTGAACGTTTTTACACTGTCCCCCATCTGGAAAACACCAGGAAGACCCTCGGCGCAATCGAGAAATTCGTCAACCTCCACTTACTTGTCATAGACGTACCGCAATTCCTCCTTTGAGTTCGTGACGCGAAATGCCCTTGCAAATATGCTCAAAAGAAACCTAAACGCTTTCGCCGAAGACTTGATGACGCAAATAATTCGGCAAAAACAAAAACCGTATCCCAACATATAGCATCATAGAAAGAAGCAGCCTAACGATAACTTATGACTGTCGAGCTGTTAAATATCCAGCATGGGTTCAATCCAGTATTTCATTATTTCTTCCGTGGACGGAGTTTCTTTTGGCCGGATGATACGAAAGCCGACAAAGGGGGCATCGGTGTGCCACCACATGCTTCTTGGTAGCTGGGGATCACCTCTGCTCCAACGCTGGTCGGACCCTCTTCTGTGGGTAGACCGGATATCTTCGACGCTGTCTTTCCATGATCCGCCTCTGACGGCACGCGGATACAGGACTTCTGGACGGAACCAGGGGTTGTCTGCCACTTCGCCTTCAAGCTTTTCGTGATAATCCTCGTGATATTCATCCATCGTCCACTCGGCGACATTACCTTTCATATCGTACAGACCCAGCGGATTCGGTTTTTTCTCAGCGACCCGGTTGTAACTGTCGGCGCTATTGTTCCGATACCATTCGTACTTGTCAAGTACATAGGCATCTCCCCCGAAATGATAATTGCCTGCGGAACCGCCACGACAGGCATATTCCCATTCCGCTTCGGTCGGAAGTCGATAAAACTCACCGGTCTTTGCTGTAAGCCACATGGTATAAACAACAGCCGCATAATGGGTCATGCTGATGGCCGGCTTGCCTTCTCGTCCCATACCGAACGTCTTGTCACCCCAGGGAGGCGATGGTGCTGTAATCGCATCGACTTCAATACCAAAACGATCCATGATCTCTTCATTGATCTCTTTGATCTCTCTTTCGATGACTTCACTGGTAAAAAGTTCAAATTGATCCCATGTGATTGCATGGCTCGCCATCCAGAAGGAATCGACACTCACTTTTCTTTGCGGACCCTCATGAGGCTGTTTCCCATCTTCCCCGGCAGATCGGCCCATCAAAAAAGTCCCTCCTTCCACAGGAACCATCTCAATGGTTACATCGGTCCCGGCAATGGCTTGAGAATAAGAGGAAAAGTCCGGATTCTCAGCGACTACCGGTTCGATGCGTGTTTCAGGCTCTGCGACATCTTCTGCAACACTCCTGTCACGAATCAAAGCGTAACCGGACAGGATTGCTGTTGCTATCAATAAGAAGATCAATAGAGTAGCAAGTCTTCTATTCATTGTTCTTTACGGACAACTTAAAAATTGGGGTTGTCCCCTTTCTTGTCGAAACTGCCAACGGCTGTATCGCGCCCGGTTCTTTGGACACAACATTGCGGGACCGTCCCGCAAACCTGTTTTGCGTTCTTTGAGGTATAGCAAGTCTATCATCCGATGATGAGTTTTGGGAGACGGGACCCCGTGGTGGAGGCCCCATTCCTTCATCGTCTGATGAGCCTGGCCAAGGTATCCCTTGATGGGGTGCTCGCCAGCAGCGCCCATCTCCGTTTCCCTTAGCAACTTCCAGAATAGCATGGTCATGCCGCTTGTTCCAATGCGTGGGCCGCACGCAGATCGTGGGGCGCGCGGAATCCGTTTTTTTTCGATGCGCCACCGGCGGTTGTATTGCTGCACGAATTCGGCTACGGCCTGGCGCAGCTCCTCCAGGGTGGCGAACGTGCGCGGGTAGACGGCTTGTTCTTTCAAGGCCCGGATGAACCGTTCGGCCACGCCATTGGTTTCGGGCTCTTGAAGAAAGGCGAAGCTTGGGGCGATTCCCCAGGCCTTGATCTGATTTTGAAAATGGTCTGAAGTGTATTGCGAGCCATGGTCCATGCGCAACGCAAGCCCCCGGGCGCTATCGCCCTGCACGGACCCGAATTGGGCCGCCGACGCTTGGGCGACCGGCTCCAGGGCGGCCATCCGGTCACCCGTCTTGCACACATGGACCCCCATGCACTCGGCGTTCCAGTGTTCGACGGCCACAAATATCCAGACATAGCCATCTTCGGCCGTGAAGACCTTGGCGGCGTCCGTGCCCCACATCCTATTGGGCGCCTGTGTAGTGATGGTCCCGTCATGAGGGTTAGGCGCGCCTTGCGGCCGGCGGCGGGGCGAAAGCAGGTGGTTATCCCGCATCACCCGCAACACCCGTTTGCGGGCCACCCGCATGCCGTGGCCGAATTTCAGCCGCGCCCACACCTTGCGATGGCCTTCGCCGTGCAAGGGCGAGGCGGCCAGGTCTGTGCGGATCGCCTCCAGCAAGGCCTCGTCCGAAACCGTGGGCTTCGGGCCCCGCTTGGCCGGTTCGGGCTTGGCGCTCGAGGCCGCCTTGCGCCGGGCGTACACGGTGGAACGCGCTACGCCCAAGACCCGGCATACCCGCTGGAGCCCGTAGACCTTGCCCGTGGCCGGAGAAACCACCCGGCTTACTTCGGCCGCTTCTTCCGGGGAAAAGGGCGGCGCAGTTCTTGCTCCCTCCGCAGGAGTTCGCACTCCATCGACAATTCCCCGATGCACCGCTTGGCCTCGTCCAACTCGCCTTGCAGCGGATCGCCCCCGCGCTCTTTGAGCGCCTCGTCCATCCCCGCCAACGCCTTGTCCCGCCACTGCTCCAACCGGTACACCTCCACGCCTACTTCACGGCTCACCGCCTCCAACGCTTCGCCCCGCAATAAGCGCAACGCCACTTCCCGCTTGCGCCGCGCACTCCACCGCTGCTTGGGACCCAACGGCCCCTACTCCTGCTGCGTCGATTGCCTCGATCCCGTGCTCATAACTTTTCCTCCTTACTTGACAACCCCGTAGTATGCCACATCCATGTCCAAAGAAACAGGGGGCGGATCGCCCGGCCCTCGACGGCGAAGGCGGGACGTGGGGTTGCAAAGAATCGTGTTGAAAAGGATTCTAAGC
>PUOI01000332.1 GCA_003552765.1 Candidatus Hydrogenedentota bacterium
CTTGCCGGACTTGTATTTGGACGAGGCTACGACTTCGGCCTCGTAGTGAACTCCCTCGTATTCGGCCCGGAGTATAGTCCCTACCTCCGGCCACGTATGCTTGACCGTGCGGCGCTTGCGTGGTTTTTCCGGCTCATCGGCAGTGTTATTAAGCATGCCGGATTTGTTATCTTGAGAACTCTCTTCTTGAGAACTGGTTTCTTGAGAACTCACGTCTTGAGAACTCTCTTCTTGAGTATTCACGTCTTGAGAACCCACGTTCTGGTTAATCCAGTGTAAATCCTGCTCCGTGAGCCCTGATGCCGCCATTGCCAATTTTTGCTGCTCTCTGTCTTTTTTCATCTGTTTTCTCCGATTGAAAGTGTTGTCAGTGGTTAATTTTTATCTTCTCGGCTTCCAGAACTTCCAGCCGTTGGATACGCCTTTACTGCCCAAATTGTTGTCCTCACGCTGCCTTTTCGTTGCCAGCTTCATTGCGCCCGACATAGAGGATTTTACTTTTCCAGAAGCAGGCCCGGAGAGGATTTTTATCGCCTTGCCGGACTTGTATTTAGACGAGGCTACGACTTCGGCCTCGTAGCGGGTTCCTTCGTAGTCGGCCTGGAGTATAGTCCCTACCTCCGGCCACGTATGCTTGACCGTGCGGCGCTTGCGTGGTTTTTCCGGCTCATCGGCAGTGTTATTAAACATGCCGGATTTGTTATCTTGAGAACTCTCTTCTTGAGAACTGGTTTCTTGAGAGCTCACGTCTTGAGAACTCTCTTCTTGAGAACTCACGTCTTGAGAGCTGGTTTCTTGAGTATTCACGTCTTGAGAACTCACGTTCTGGTTTATCCAGTGTAAATCCTGCTCTGTGAGTCCTGATGCCGCCATTGCCAACTGCTGCTGCTCTCTGTCTTTTTTCATCTGTAAGCCTCCTGTAATTGTGAAATTATAATAAAATGGGCGCCGCACCGGTATGATGTATAATATAATTAACGCACGACGCCCGGTGAGTTAATTTATACGGCCTGCTGCCTTGCGCGTTCTGTAAGAACATCGCAAAGCTGTTTGCTGAACGTCGTGGGGAGCTGCCTCAGTGAATAGATACACGCATGCCTGGGGAATATGTCTTTGACGTAGGGCGCCATTATTCCCAGTCCTATCGGTTCTATGCCTGCTGCGGTGAGTTTTTTCACGGCACCGCGGGCATGTTCCATCGTTACGCTCTCGTCCCATGCCCCCGTAACGGGTTCACCATCGGTGAGACAAAACAACACCTTTCTTTTCTCCGGCCTTGCGGCGAGTCTTTTCCCGGCGAAAAGCAGCGACTCACCCAGAGGGGTCAGGCATTTTTTCCTGATCTCCCCGATACGGGCCGCACCGCGTATCCACGGCTCATTAAACTGCTTGTATATGCCGTGATAGAGGGGAACCATCCGAGAATACGTCTTGCTCAGGGTGCTCTCTTCTATGCCGGTTTCCCTGCTGACTTCATAGCGAAGGTCCCGGTCTGATGTGGAGAACCCTATGATCTCGGTCGGGAAGCTGAGCCTGGAGAGCGTCTCGCCGAACACCAAAGCCAGCTTTTTGCACATGTTTATGCGTTCACCGCCCATTGAACTGGAGATATCCAGCAGCAGCGTGCAGGCGGTTTTCCCGTCATCGGTCTCCGTGCGGGTGCGAAATATCCTGCTCCCTGTGCCTCCTGCCAGCTTATGGAGCGCTTTGGGGTCGAGCTTGCCCCGCGCCTTCTCGCCCAGCCAGCGTTTCTCATGGCGTCCTTTGAGCGTATGAACCAGCCTGCGCATCAGCCCTGAGACCTGGGGCCTGATAAAGCGCATCTCATCCTGCCATTTATATGAGGGCGCATCCGGAGGGACTTCCACCACGTCGTGCTCCAGCGTGTAGGGACGGTATGACTCTGAAACTTCATCCGAGAGTTTAAACTGCTGCTCCAGATGGCTTTTAATCTGATCCAGCGGGCTGAACTCACCGTCTCCTTCTTCTTCTCCATCTTCTTCTAAGGCCGCCGCCATCTGGGAAGCACGGTCCCTGTCAGTTTCGTCATCATCCACAGCATCACGGGCTTCATCCGCATTGCCCGTGTTCTCTTGCTGACTCTGAGAATCTACGTCAGAACTCTCTTCCTGGACCTCGCTCTGAGCATCCTGCGATATCCCGGATTCAGAGCTTGGGTCATCTACCGGCTGCTCAGATTCTGACCGGTTATCCTGCCCCTGCTGAGAATCCACTTCTTCTTCATCGCATTCTTCAGAGTCGGCAGGGCTGTCCTGATTTTCAGTACTTTCATCTTCCGCGCTGTCATCCTGAGAACCTGCGTCATCTTCCGGCTGAGAATCCGGCTGAGAGCCAGGCTCTTGATCCTGACCCTGCGGGCCTTGCTGAGAACTCATTTCTTCGTCGCTCTCTTCTGGACCGGCCTGGTTATCTTCTTCCTGCTCTTTCGCCGCAGTGATTTTATCCAGAATCGACTCGGTAAGCCCGGCCACTTCACTGGTATTTTTGCATCCGTGGAGCCTGGAGAGTTCATCGCTGCACATATCCGCCATAGCGTAGAACTCATCCGGGACATACGCCGCATCTTTGCGCCCGCTCGCTCTGGTGTAGAGCGCCGCCCCGAACGCCCTCAGCGGGTCGTTTATTAGCGCATTACCTTTTTGCGTAAAGAGCTTCTCCACGTATCTGACGGCCCGGTCGATGTTGATACCGGATCCCGGGTAACGCTCGGCCATAAGGCGCTCCACCCTGGCGTCTTCAAGAGTATTAAGTATCCCGAAGGCACGGGGGCCGTGCTTTCTGCTGAACTCAGATGCCGTCTCGCTCTCAGAAAAGAGCACGTGCGATACCTCATGGTCGGCCCAGCCCCGGATGGCATCGGCCATCTCATCGGGCAAGTCTTCGGGCAGAGACGGCAGGTAAATGACCCTGCCGTCGGTTTTGCACTCGCTGCCCTGGAATATCACCCGTATGCCGTATCTTTCACTGAGCACTCTGCTCACCTTCTCGGTAGTGCTTTCCAGTTGACATTTATTTCTTGCCATTGGCCTTCGCCTCCTTATCTAAAATGTCGCCAAGGTGGCGCTGGAGAATCTCTCCCACAACCGACCGGTCCTCCGGTGCCAGCCTCGACAGAAGCGCCGTGTCAAGTGCCTGACTAAGGCTCTCAAGCTGGACGCTTTTACGGGCTATGTCCAGCAGCCTGCGGGTGGAGAGCGTGCAGTATATCTGGTCGTTCTCACGCGCTTTCCTTACGTCTCCGGCCGCTCTGACAAGCTTATCGACAAGCTCTTCAGTAACCTCGGGCACTCTCGCCCTGATAACTTCCTGCTCGCTTTCGCTGCCCAGGTGCCCCATCTCTATCACGGAGTTGAACCTGTCCAGAAAGGCGGC
>PUOI01000464.1 GCA_003552765.1 Candidatus Hydrogenedentota bacterium
AGCTTAGTGACAACTTTCAGAACGGCCTTGAGAACCTGTTCTTTGAGACCGAGGAGTTACGTGAACTTACCCGAACATACGGGGTATTCTGATATGCGGCTAGGATTTAGTACAGGGGCGGTAGCAAAAGGGGACGTAGAGCAGGGTCTGGCATTGATCCGCGAAAGTTCGGCTGATGCGGTCGAAGTGTCGGCCCTGAGGGACACGGAGCTTCCCGCGTTGATAGACAAGCTGCCCCGGCTTGACTTCACCGGGTTTGATTATCTCGCTCTCCATGCGCCTAGCGCTTTTGCGTCGCTATCGGAACGGTCTGTGCTTACGTATTTGGATAAGGCCGCCGAGAGAGGGTGGCCTATTGTGATTCATCCGGACGCCATCAAGGATTGGAAGGGGTGGCGCAGCTTTGGCGAACTGCTAGCGGTGGAGAATATGGATCGGCGCAAGGCATGTGGCCGGACGCCCGAAGAACTGGAGTGTGTTTTCGAGAAACTGCCCGAGGCGGGGTTGTGTTTCGATATTGGTCACGCTCGCCAATTGGATCCTTCAATGACACTTGCTGAGCGCATTTGGGAAGAGTTCAATGGGCGCATCCGTCACTTCCATGTGAGTCACGTGGATGCGGAAGGACGCCACAGGGCGCTTGACCGTGAATGCTTGAAAGCTTTTGCGCCTCTTCTTCAACAAGTAAGGCCAGATGTCCCACTTATACTGGAATCGATAGTGCCTCCCGAGTGTATTGAATCCGAGCTAACGCAACTCCGGGAGATGCTTAGGCCGTTTGCCCTGAGCTTCACCGAGGGTGTGTCGCCCAAGGGTGCGAATACGTCTTCGTCGTAGATCCCCCGGATACTTGCCCCGTGTCCAGCTTGCCATGTTTGCATCCGCCTATAGGGCTGTGTAAGTCATCTCACACCACTTGAGCTTGGGATGTCCGCCGCCTTGGCATAACCCAGCAACTGTTCTTGGTGACCTTATCAGGAGTAACCGATGTCTAGAATTGTAATGAGCGGGGGCGCGGGCTTTCTTGGGTCGCACCTCACGGACCTGTTGCTTGACGCTGGCCACGAAGTAACCGTGCTGGACAATCTCTGCACGGGTCAACGGGAGAATCTCGCTCACCTGGACGGGCGGAACGGGTTCACATTTATCGAGCAAGACGCATGCGATCCCGTTCAGGTGAGCGGTTCGCTGGACTACGTGATGCACATGGCGTCGCCCGCCAGCCCATGCGACTTCCTGCGGAAACCGTTTGAATGCCTGCGCGCGGGTTCCTTCGCCACGCACAATCTGTTGGAGCTGGCCGAGCGGCACAACGCGCGTTTTCTGTTGGCGAGCACGTCGGAGATCTATGGAGACCCCGTTCCAGAGCACCATCCGGAGAAGGAAGAGTACTGGGGCAACGTGAATCCCATCGGCCGGCGTAGCGTCTACGACGAGGCGAAGCGTTATGCCGAGATCGCCACAATGACGTATCAGCGGGAGCGGGGCCTGGAAACGCGTATCGTCCGGATTTTCAATACGTACGGTCCACGTATGCGGCCGGATGATGGCCGCGTCGTAACGAATCTCGTGTGCCAGGCCTTGCGGGGCGAGCCGCTCACGCTTTATGGCGGGGGCCAGCAGACCCGCAGTTTCTGCTACGTATCCGATCTCGCGGACGGAATCGTCCGGCTGCTTTTCTCCGATGAACCCAAGCCCGTGAACATCGGCAATCCGTATGAGCGCACCATCCGCGAATTGGCGGAAACCATCCTAAAAGTCACGGGGAGTTCCAGTGAACTAATCACCGAACCCCTGCCTTTCGAGGAAGATCCGCGCCGCCGGTGTCCGGATATCACGAAGGCCCGGAAGGTATTGGGGTGGGAGCCGAAGGTGAGCCTGGAAGACGGGTTGACCGAGACCATCAAGCATCTGCGCGCAAAGCTGGAGCGCCAGGCCGCGACGTGAGCGCCAAGGAAATACCCTGGCCGGAAATGACAGGCGGGGAAACCCTATTGCTGGGTTCCCCCGCCGTGCATCTCGCCAGACGCCGCCCGGCATGGTGCGGATTGCTATGCAAGCGCGATTTCCCGGATTGCGTCAAGTTCCTCGCCGCTCAGGATGTCGAAGTTACGGGCGATCTCGACATCTTCGTCCACTTGGCCTACCTCGGTGATGCCAACGATGGCGGTGGCCACGCGCTGGCTCAGCGTGTAGGACAAGGCTTGCTGCATGTTAACGCCCCGGTCGAGCACGCTGCCGCGCGAGACGACCTTCATGGCGATGACGCCGACATCTTTCTCGGCAGCCTT
This sequence comes from Candidatus Hydrogenedentota bacterium, assembly GCA_003552765.1. Lineage (GTDB taxonomy): Bacteria > Hydrogenedentota > Hydrogenedentia > Hydrogenedentales > SLHB01 > SKRY01. Next base: position 2,292 of record PUOI01000464.1, read on the forward strand.
TTCCAGGAACTCGTCCATGTCCTCTGGGCCATTGAGGTTCATGTCAGCCGCATTGAGCGAAATCAACACGCAGTCGTAATCGTGCCGCTCGATGGCTTCGGTCATTAAAGCAGGGGTATGGCCCGTGATCCCCTTGAAACTGATGACGCCCTCGTCTTGCAGCCGATTGAAGGCCCGCAAGGCGCCATCCTCGCCACCAATCTGATCCAGCTCGTCGAAACCGTCCACGGCGTGATGCTGATACAGATCGATGTGATCGGTCTGCAAACGTTCCAGGCTCTGTTCGCACAAGCGCAGCGTGCCATCGTAACTGTAGTCATGGCTCTTGGTCGCCAGGAAGACCTCGTCGCGGCGATCGGCCATGACTTCGCCAATGTAGGTTTCGCTGATGCCGCCTCCGTAGCGCACGGCGGTATCAATGTAATTGACGCCGAGGTCCAAGGCATGATTGATGATCTCCAGCGACGCGTCACGCGTGCCGTCCTGCTCCAGCGTGGATTGTCCGCCCAGGCTGAAGATGCCCACTTCATAGTTGGTCTTGCCCAGCCGGCGCTTGGGCATTGCGGCGTTTTCGGCGGCGTTTGCGGGCCAATGCTGGCCGCCGGCGAATGCGCCTAACCCGGTGGCGGCCGTGGTGGCCAATACGGATTTCAGTAGATCTCTGCGTCCAATTCGTTGGGACATGATCGCGTCCTCCTTAGGCTGAGGTAGCCGGGCGCTTTGCCCGGGCTCCGGTGGTCTTCGTGGTTCTGCCCGGCGCCAAGCCGGACCAACTCAGACCCCCACCATTATCCAGCGTAGCGCCAACGCTTGTCAATTTGAAGATGGCTCTCTGGATCCAAACGCGTTTCCCAATCGCCCCTCAAGCTTCGTAGTCCCGCAGCGCCCCCCCTACAAACGGCCTCTAACCCGTAGTCCCGGCCTGAAGGTTGGGTGTAAGCTGTTACCACACATGGACTTGGGGTATCTAGGAAATGCATGGATCATGGGAACAGCTCAGGTAGAAAGCGCTTGACGTAGAGTGGTGGACGAAAGACGCGCCGGAGGCGCGATAGCAAGTAGCGTGGGGCAAGCGAAGCGCAGCCCCACGTAAGAGG
>PUOI01000262.1 GCA_003552765.1 Candidatus Hydrogenedentota bacterium
CTTGAGGACCGCTACGGCGCCGAGCGCTTGCTCCAGCGCGACACCTTCGTCAGCGTGGCCTCGGGTCTTGCGGTGGTGGCGCAATACGTGTGAACGGTGCAGAGGGGGCTCAGGGCGGAACGCTGAGAAGGAAATGGCTCAATGAATCGGATTTCGCTGGCCGCCGCTCTTGTCTTGGCGTGTATCATGGCCGCTTGGAATGCGGGCGGGGCGGACGCCGAGCCGGAGTATCCTCGCCCGCAGTATATCTTTTTCCATATCGCCTACACCGATCCGGATCCTGAAATGCGATGGGTTCAGCATGATCCCGATAGTTTCAGCCGCGATCTCTTCGATGACCTCACCGGCAAAATCGAGCCCGTGGAGAACGATGATCTAGAGATTGGCCTGAGCTTCAGTTTTTCCCTCCTACAAGATCCCGTCGACGTGTTGGTGGAAAGCCTTGAAGCGCTCTTGGATCTGTCCGAGGAAACGGGTATCCCCGTTCAAATCAACGTGGATGGCCAGAATTGGTGGGGAAATCGGCCAGATCTCTGGAACTGGTGGGATCCCGATAAGCCGGGGTACGACCCGGACAACCGCTACAACGTGGAGTGGACCGATTGGGACCCCGACAGCGCCGTCAAAATCGGCTGGCGCGATTGGGGCCGCCAGATCCGCGTCCGGCCTGAGCCCAACCTCATGAGCCCCGCCGTGCGCGAGGCCACCCTTGATGCGCTTCGTCCCATGGCTGCGGCCACGGCCGAATGGTGGCGCGATCTGCCGGAGGAGGACAAGCACCTGCTCGGCGGATTCCGCGTGGGCTGGGAGACCAGCATCGGCGTGAACGCGTATCACTACCCCGATGGCAACCGCTACTACGAACAGTGGCCGGATGACGCGTCCCATGACCCCACGCACGGGCGCGATCACGAAGCGGGGTATTTTGGCGGCTTGGCGCCCTTGGGGCATGCCGCGCTCAAAACGGCTGGAATCAAGACCTCGGGCGAAATCACCCCGGGCGACATTGCCGAGGTCGTCCACCGCTACCTTGCGGAACTCTCCGAGACCGCCCACGAAGAGGGCCTCCCCAAACACCTCCTCTTCACGCACCAAGGCGGAACCTACGAACCGTGGGAGAAGCACCTGCCGTTCTGGCCCGCCATCAACGAATGGGCCACCCCCGGCTGGAGCTTCTATGGCGTGGACCCCGAAGACCCGCCTGGTCTGGCCCAGGCGATGGACGCACGAGGACGCGAACGTTGGGCCGCCGTCGAATGGTGGTGGGGCGCGCCGGATGCCGCAGGGTGGCGGGAACATTTCGAGCGCACTTTGGGTTGGAAAGACTGCCGCTTTGTGACCGTATTTAACTGGAACCAAGGAATGTTTAGAGAAGACCCCGCCGGTCTCCAGGCGGTGCATGACCTGCTGCACAACTATGAAGCGCCCGCGCCTTCTTGCCAACAGCGTTGAGACGCTTCCTTTGAAAACTAACCCCGTATATAAAAGGAGTAGTCCGATGGCCAAGAAATCCATCGCGTTCTGTTTGCTTTTCCTGTTTGTTGTGGTTGGCGCGGCAGTTGGCGCTCAGGAGAACGATGTCAAAGCGCAAAACCCGATTATATGGGCGGACGTTCCCGATCCATCAGTTATTCGCGTGGATGATGCATATTACATGACCAGCACCACCATGCACATGAATCCGGGACTCCCAATTATGAAGTCGACGGATCTCGTCAATTGGGAAGTCGCGGGATATGCTTACGAGACCCTGACTGACAACGATGCCATGAATCTGGAGAACGGAGAGAATGCCTATGGGCATGGCTCCTGGGCGAGTACGGTTAGAGCCCATGATGGAATGTTTTACATTTCGACCTTCTCTTACACCACGAACCAGACCCATATCTACAAAACCGATGACATGGAAGATGGGGTGTGGGAGGAATTGGCCTTTACTCCCTTGTATCACGACAATTCAATCTTCTTTGAAGAGGATGGGAGCGTTTATCTGGTTTATGGGGTTGGGGATATTATGCTGGTTGAATTGGAACCCGATCTCACCGGTCCCAAGCCGGACGGGATTGAGCAGGTCATTATACCTGATGCGGGGCAAATAGCCGGCTCGGACTTCATCATCCCCGCCGAAGGGGCGCATATCCACAAAATCAATGGGATGTATTATGTGTTCTTGATCACCTGGCCTCGCGACCGTGGCCGCACCCAAATAGTGTATCGCTCCGACAACCTAACGGGGCCTTATGAGGGCAGAGTCATCTTGGACGATTCGGGAATTGCCCAGGGGGGCATATTCGACACCCCCGACGGTGATTGGTATGCGATGCTGTTCCAAGATCATGGGTCAGTAGGAAGAATCCCCCATCTGATTCCCGTGAGGTGGGAAGACGATTGGCCCGTCCTGGGAGACAACGGACAGGCGCCCGGAGAGTTGGATATACCTGTCGCCAATAAGAGGACCAATACCATAATAGCTTCCGATGACTTCGCGTATGACAGCGAAGATGAATTGGCGCTGGTATGGCAGTGGAACCATAATCCGGACAGCGATTATTGGTCTGTCACCGATAGGGCGGGTTATTTGAGGCTTGTCACTGATAGAGTGGACTCAGACATTCATGATACCCGGAATACACTGACCCAAAGAACGTTTGGCCCCGTGTGTTCGGGAGAAGTGGCCGTGGATGCGGCCAATATGAAGGACGGCGATTATGCCGGGCTGGCCGCATTTCAGAGTCAGTATGGGTTTGTTGGGGTCAAGCAATCCGATTCGTCTAGGTCTGTGATCATGGTGGATGGCGGGTCGGGAGCGCCCGAGGAGGTGGAGAGCATACCTCTTGAACAGGATGAAGTGTATCTCAAGATAGATTTCGATTTTCGCGACATGCGGGACCGGGCCTATTTCTATTACAGCCTGGATGGGGAAGACTGGTCCGCTATAGGCGACAGCCTGCAAATGTCGTATACGTTGGACCATTTCATGGGATACCGCTTCGCGCTGTTCAACTATGCCACAGAGACAACAGGCGGCTTTGTGGATTTTGAGTACTTTGAAGCCGCGGGCGAAATTGAGGAGGTCGAGGGGGAAGAGTAGGTGCGGGACTGTGGCGCCGGTGCGTGGTGGTGGTATGGCATTCCCCCCCTTGATTCATGGCCTGGAAGGCCATGCCACCTCTTGGCTCATTCACTCCGGCCGTCCACACGTCTGGGCTTGGCGCTCCCCTAGAACCCGTTCCGCCCCGAAACCGTGGATAGCCTCTATTCTTAGCGGTGACGTAGCACGGGCTTCCAGCCCGTGATTCATGGCCTGGAAGGCCATGCCACCTCTTGGCGCGTTCACTTCGGCGGTCAACAAGTTTAGGGTTGGCGCTCTACTAGAACCCATTCCGC
>PUOI01000622.1 GCA_003552765.1 Candidatus Hydrogenedentota bacterium
AGAAGCTTTCCTCCATGGCCCCGTGTAAGGCGTTGGCGCCCCACCATGTCAGCTCATCCACCCGCCAGCCAGGACCAGCGTCAAAGGAGGCCGCGTAGTCCAGGTTGCCGTAATTCGTTATGAACGAGCCGCCGCCCTCAAGTGGCGTTTGTTTCCAGAGAATGCTGTCCGCGCCCGCCGGGAAGCCGCCCATGGCCGTCACCGCCAACGTCATACTCAGCAAAACGCTTCGCACACCCCACGTACTTGTCCTCATCAATCGATCTCCCTTTAGTGTTGTTCGCTTCTTCGTGTTCGCTGTTAACCCAACAATCCCAATAGAACCAGTATGACCAACTGCACATCCAACGCATCGACGCATCCGTCCCCGTTCACATCGGGCTCGTAATCCGCCTCAACATCGAGCCCCAAAACCGCGTTGATAACCACTTGCAGATCTGTGGCGGTCACCTTGCCGTCCCCCGTTACGTCGCCGAACAGCGGTTGATGAGCCATAAGGTAGGGATAAGATATGTTCTCATCAATAGCCCATATGTCGTCGAAATTCCAACCGGCGTCTGTGAAGGTGCTCTTGTCCTGCATGGCATTCGTGCTCTTGCCCTGAACGCCGTCGCCGCCGGCAGAGTCTGGCTGACCCGAGGTATCGATGTCCCAGAAGCTTGCTTCCACAACGGCGCTACCAAGTCTGTTGCCCAGCAGACCACCTACCTCTTCATCGCCTGTCACCTTCCCTGTGGAGTAGCTTCGTTTTACAGTGCTAGACTGGGTGGTATGTCCCACCAAACCGCCCACCCGTCTGCCGCCGGTCACCTCCCCAGTGGAATAACTATCTTCGATATTTCCGTCACCACCCCGATTTCGGCCGACTAGACCTCCGGCATAACCTTCACCGGCCGCCACATCACCCATCGCATAGCTTTGTGATACTGTTCCTTGGTAATTCTCTCCCACCAACCCTCCTACAATGTTACCCCAGGCCGTCACATCCCCAGTGGCGTGACTCACCAATATCATCTTGCAATTTTTTCCAACCAGTCCCCCGACATACTGATCCCCGGTCACATCGACCCGGGCATGGCTCCCTGATACTTCGCCTTCATTACACCCAATCAGACCGCCAACACGTTCATCGCCGTCAATTTCCCCGGTGACATGGCTCTTCAACACGGTTCCCGAATTTCTGCCGGCCAGTGTGCCGACCGCTATGCGGCCTGTAACCAAACAGTCTTCCAGCGCGACATTGCGAACCACGCCGTCATCGCCCACATAGCCGAAAAGCCCGACGAAGTTCGCATCCGGCCTATTAATGGTGAGCCCAGTGATGATATATCCATTTCCATCGAACACGCCCGTAAAACGATCAGTGGAGTCTCCAATCGGCTCGAAGTTATCCAAACCCGAGGCGTCGATGTCGCTGGTGAGGAGATAATTCCCACTGAGCGAGACCTCGTCTTTTCTAATCTCCTGCAATTCTTTGAGCGTACTGATCTCGATAACCGCTTCTGCGTCCGCTACCGTCATAAACGCCACGAGCGCAGCCGCCGACACGAGCAGGCTCAATCCGCCACTGAACTGTTTGCTCTGTTTCATGTATCTTCTCCTTTCGTAACCAACCGTTTTCCCCTGAGATATGACCTTGCCGATGGAGACCGGTACGCGTCGCTTCTTTGGGGCGTGGGTCTCTTCACGGGATGTAATGGCCAATAAGTAAGCAAGACTGGGGCCAAATCGACAGGAATTGCTTAACAATTGGAAAGGCAAGGACTTGCGCAACCCCACCATATGAGCAAAGGTTTCCCTCTGTTGAGCAACATGGATAAATCATTAGCGCTATTGAGTAACTCCTATTCAGTAATGAATCTAATTTGGCCACCTCGATCTAGCAACTGAGTTCAGGCGGTATTTGGCCCAGAAGTGGTGTAAGATATGAAAACCGGAGGAGCTTCATGGGGAGGGGGGCTAGCGATGCGCACATGGTGGAGCGGTGATGGCCAGCGGCGGATACACCGCGCCTCGTCGAAGAAGCGGCGCGGTTGGCGCCCGGCTTTGGCGAGAGGGAATGTGCGCCCCACAAGGGGCGAGGCTATAACCGTGACACTCTGCGGGGATTGACACGCGGAGGGTAGCTCCATGCATAGACCGGAGCCGCGCCCGTCCCTTCTGTTGGCCAGGCGAGAGCACAACGGGGCGTTTTACTGCGCGAGATTAGCGGAATTTTTAGGGCAAGGAGCGGTTGCGAGTTCTCTGTAAACCTTGCTTCCAACGTGGCGCAAGAGAGGGGGCGGTGATCCATGGCCGCACGCTGGCGCCAAGGCGTCCCTTGTTGGGGCGCCACCAGGGTCAAGACGGATATGCGCCGTCGTTCAATCTCAGGCCGGGCTGAAGGATGAGGAGTCCGCGGGCACACATGATGGACGATTTTACGGCCCAAAAACCGCGCAAGAAAACCCGTTCATGGCTGGGCTTAGACAAGCATTTGCATTTAGGCGCCGGGATTTGGTATAAACACCGTGCGCAACGGATCCGCGGTAGCTCAGCGGTAGAGCGGGTGGCTGTTAACCACTAGGTCGTAGGTTCGAATCCTACCCGCGGAGCCATTCATAAGTCCAGCCGAATCAACGACTTACGGCGTTGATACCCGCCAAGGCGGTGCGGCGCAAAGGCTTGGGCTGCAATTCCCCGCCCTGATGAACCAGTGCCTACACGTGCGGCCAAGGTTCTTCTCTTCAAGAAAGCTCACGCTTGCCCGATGCCATCGGGCTCTTCTCAAGACGGAACAAATTCCGCAACTCCATCCGAATAATCCAGATCACGATAGCGGTTTTTGATGCGGTTCAACGCAACGGGGGCTGCCAATAAGAAGCAGCCCCCGGTTCAGCGTTTATCGTGTTATCATCATGGCGCAGGGCGGTAGAGGTGATTCCGAGCGCTTGAAGGTGCGGTGACACACTCCCATCACGGGCTCGCCAAGCAAATTGTATGCATCACGCTTCTCCGCGAGGGCGTTGGGACCGCCTCGCGCGCGCGATGTCCGTGGTTTATGCGAGGCCGTGGGCCTTTTCGTAGGCGTCGATTTTGCCGGCGTGGCGAAGGGTGAGGCCAATCTGGTCCCAGCCGTTGAGCAGGCAGGCCTTCTTGAAGGCGTCGATGTCGAAGGCGATGGTCTCTCCGTTGGGTTTGGTCAAGGTTTGTTCTGGCAAGTCCACGGCCAGGGTGTAGCCTTCCTGCGCCCGCACTTCGTCGAAGAGTTGGGAAATGGTCTCGCTGGGCAGGCGGATGGGCAGCATGCCGTTGTTGAAGCAGTTGTTGTAGAAGATATCGGCGAACGAGGGGGCGAGGATCACGCGAATGCCGTAGTCGGTCAAGGCCCAGGGCGCGTGTTCG
>PUOI01000295.1 GCA_003552765.1 Candidatus Hydrogenedentota bacterium
CAACCGGTTTTACGCCCGGCGCCGGTTGTGCGAGCTGCGGGAAGCGCAGCAACTGGGAGACGCGAGCCCAGAAGCCCGGCGCCGCGAAAAGATACGTAAGCAAAAGAATCGCCGGCGGCGCCGTGGGAACAAACAACAGGGTGACGAGTCTGGCTGAGGAACGTCCAGCTCTGGGGCCGGGCATGACGGGAAGGGAGTTGTGATGGGGTATGTGGACCGCAATCTTGAACCGGGGGAAGACGTCGTTTACCGGGCAAGACTTCATTGGATACTGTTTCTAAAGCCCGTGGCGTGGTGGGTGGCCGCCATTGCCATCTACGTTATCGCGGGCCGTCTCTTGTCCTATCTCCCAGCTGAGGCCCACAGCGTTGGCGCGATGGTGCGTACGTGGGGTGGTTTTATTCTTTTCGCGTTGGCGGTGTTTCAAACGATCCGTGTGGTGTTGCTCTACATCAGCAGCGAATTCGCCGTCACCAACCGGCGCCTTATTGTGAAGGTGGGGCTGGTTCGGCGGGAATCTCTCGAAACGCTCCTCAGCCGGGTGGAGGGGCTGGACGTGAATCAGACCGTTCCCGGCCGCCTCCTTGGCTACGGCACTATTGTGATTCGCGGCATGGGCGGCCATGTCAAAGCTTACGCCAACATCCGCAACCCCATCAAACTCCGCTCCGCCGTCTACCGCGAAGTGGAGACCCGCCGCGAACAAGCTTCCTACAATCCGTAGGTGCGGAGCTTGTAGATCAGGTTGCGGCGGCTGATGCCGAGGAGTTCGGCCGCGCGGCTCTTGTTGCCGCCGGTCTTCTCAAGCGCTTCAAGAATCGCGCGGCGTTGAATTTCTTCCATGTCGCCAACAAGGACCGAACCGCCGTCGGACTTATCTTCAGCTTTTTGCAGTGCGGGGGGGAGATCGGCGGGCAGAATGGTCTCCCCGTGGGCCATGATGGCGGCGCGGGTGATGACGTTGCGCAGCTCACGGACGTTGCCGGGCCAATCGTAGGCCATGAGAAGGCGCTCGGCGGCGGGAGAAAGGCGTTTATGGTAGCCCTTAAGGAACAAGGCCGTCAAGGGGAGGATATCGTCGCGCCGTTCCCGCAGTGGGGGCACGGTGATGGCGAAGACGTTGAGCCGGAAATAGAGGTCTTCGCGGAACCGGTCTTCCCGCACCTCGGTTTCGAGATCGCGGTTGGTGGCGGCAATAAGCCGCACGTCGCTGTGCAACGGTCTGCTGCCGCCGATGCGCCGGAAACCGCCGGTTTCGAGCACGCCCAAAAGCTTGGGCTGTAGACTCAAAGGAATTTCGCCGACTTCGTCGAGAAACAACGTGCCGCCGTTGGCTTCTTCAAAGCGCCCCGCCCGGGCATGGTCCGCGCCCGTATAAGCCCCTTTCTCGTGGCCGAAGAGTTCCGCCTCGATGAGATTTTCCGGCAGCGCGCCGCAATCAACCCGCACCAGCGCCTTGGAGTGACGGGGGCTCTGGTCGTGGATGAACTGGGCCACGACTTCCTTGCCCGTTCCACTCTCCCCGAGCACGAGGGCGCTGGCCTCGGTGGGGGCTACGCGCGCCGCTTCTTGGAACGCTTGCCGCATCGCGGAGCTTTCCGCCACAACGCCCTCCGGCAAGGTCAGCTCGCCGCTTTCCTGCGTGACCGGCCGGCCGTCTTGCGCCAGGGCATCGTCCACGGCGGCGATGAGTTCGTCGAGATCCACGGGTTTTTCGAGGTAGTCCAGGGCGCCCGTCTTAATGGCGTTGACGGCGTCGCGCACATCGATGAAGGCGGTAAGGAGAATGATGGGCAAGGCGGGGTGGTCGCGCTTGAGCCGGTCGAGCACTTCCAAACCGCTCATGCCGGGCATGCGCACATCCAGTAGGACAAGGTCCGTTTGCGGGGCGACTTCGAGGGCTTGCGGCCCGTCCTCGGCGGATGCCACCTCGTACCCCGCGCGGTGCAAGGCGTTGGTGAGCAGTTGACGCTGGCCCGGGTCGTCGTCGACCACGGCTATGGTGTGGGTGTCGGCCATGCCGCTATTGTACCGGACGCAAGCCGCGCAATGTCACGCGGGTCCCTAGCGCTGGTTCCGACTCGATATGGAGTTCCCAGCCATGGGTCCGGGCGATCTGGTCGACGATGGGCAGCCCCAGCCCCGAACCGTTGTGCGAGCGGGAGAAGTAGGGCTCCACCACATGCGGCACGTCCTCGGGCGCGATGCCTTGGCCGTCATCCGACACCGTTATGTCGACCCAGCCGTTCCGTTGTTGCGCCTCGATGCGCACCACGCCTTCGCTGCCACAGGCGCGAACCGCGTTTGAGACCAGATTGAGAATGGCCCGGCGCAGGAGATCCTCATCCGCCTCCACTTCCAACCCATTGGTTGCATATTCGATGGAAATGTTCGAGCCAGCGGTCTCCGTCTCCAGCAAGGGAAGGAACTGTTGGAAGAAGGAATCCAGCGCGACGGGTTTCTCTTGGGCTTCCTGCGGACGCGCAAAGCTAAGGAAGAAATTGATTTGGCCCACCGTGCGATCCGCCTCGTCCACGATCTCGGAGGCCATTTTCTTGCTCTCCGTGTCGGTTTCGGGAGAACTCATGATGGATTGGGCCAAACCGCGCACAATGCCCAGTGGATTCTTGGTTTCGTGAGCCAGCCCCGCGCCGAGCCGGGCCAGCCGCTCATGTTGGGCCGCCCGTTCCTGGGCAAACGCCAACGCGGTTTGCATTTCCTTTTGCCGCATGCGCGACAACATGACGGCCGCGCCCAGCGTAATCGCGGCCAACGCGACGGCGGCGCTCAGCGCGAAGTGGGTCTGTTCTTGCCGGATGGCTTCGTGCATCTGCGTTGTGTCCAGCACAAGCCCCAGCGTGAACGGGGAGGGAGGCATCCCCCTCTGGCCCGGGGCGCGGCGGCCCATGCCCATGCCGCGTCCTTCCCCCCGGCCGTCTCCGTGGTCTTCTCCCATTCCCATGCCGCCTCTGCGCATGGCCGCTGTCCGAGTGATGGCGAGCCAGGTATCGTCTTCCAGCACACCGCCGTTGGTGATGGCGGGAAACGATTCCGAGAACTCCCCTACCACGATCGGGTCCGCCTCGCCGGTCTCCACCTTCAGCGCCAAGACGTCCGGCGCTTCCCCGAGTTCTTCCAGAACCGTGCGTAGCCGTTCCGGCGTTTGCTGGCCCATCCGGCCTTGGGCGCGAATGCCCGCGCCCATGGCGTCAAGGATGGTCTCGGCACGCGCCAGAACGGTTTGGCGGTGATTGGCGGCCTCGGCGCGGTAATCCGCGTAAAGATACACCATCGCCCCTATCGCCAATAAGATGGCTACGCCGATGACCGCCCCTTGCCGTGTGCGAAGCAAATCCGGGAACATAATGCGATTCCTAACCG
>PUOI01000221.1 GCA_003552765.1 Candidatus Hydrogenedentota bacterium
CCCCCGAAACGGAGCAGGTCGAGCTGGCCGTGCGCGTGGTGGATCTCGCGGGTAATCCGCTCCCCAACATGCAGCCCATCGCCAACCGTCAGCGCAACGCGTGGGATGAGCCTCTATCCCGCGGGGAATTGACAAACAGCGATGGCTGGGCGGTGTTGACCCTGCCCCCGGACGGGCTGGCCTACGTGCGGGCGTGGGACCCCTCGCAACGCCATCATTCCAGCAACTTCCTCAGCGTACACGCCATTCCCGGTGTCGAACTCGAACCGGTGACCGTCACCATGGTTCAGGCCGCCCGCTTGGAGGCGCGTTTGGTGGATGAATCCCAAGCCCCTCTGGCGGATGAGCCCGCCGAGTTGCTTCTGTTTCATCCCGAGGAGGGCCCGTGGTGGCCCGCGCAGACACAAACCGATTCCGAGGGGCGCGTCGAGTTTGACCAAATACCGCCGGGGGAATACCGGGTTCAGATCGCCGGGCCTTCCGGGCGAGTGGAGTTGTCCAACGTGGCCATTCGGCCCGGTGGCTCCGTTGACCTCGGCGCCTTGCCGCTGACCGAGCCGTAACCCCTGCCCTGCGTGACGCCCTATTGGATGCGTACCTCGGCGTCTTTCTGCGATGATTCGTAGATGGCCTCGATGATCTGTTGAATCCGCAGCGATTCGGCGGGTTGCACGCGAACGGGACGGTCGTGTTCGATGCATTCCGTGAAGTGGCGGATCTCCTCCCGGTGACCTTCCTCGTCGGGAATCCAGTCGAACGTTTTCCGTGTCAGACACCCGTGTTCCGCACCGTAAATGCCGAGGGGCGGACTTGCGATGCCCGCCTTGTCCCCCAAGATGGAGAATCCCCATGTTTCCTCGGGGATGTTGGCCGCCCACGCGAAGTCCGCGGAAAGCGTGATCCCGTTTTCGAAGCGAATCAAGGCGGTGGCATAGTCTTCCACGTCGAATTCCGACACGTCATAGGGCACGCCCCACTCGCCATTGACCAGGTCCTCCCGGTCGCCAAACATCCGATACACCTTGCCGGAAGCGGCCACGGGCTTGGGCGAACCCATCAACCAGATGCACAAGTCGAGCATGTGCACGCCGATGTCGATGAGCGCCCCGCCCAGGGATTCCTCCGCGATGTGGAACCGTCCCCATCCGGGGATGCCGCGGCGGCGCAGCCAGAAGGATTTCGCCGTGTAGATCTCGCCCAGTTCGCCCGCATCCACCACGGTCTTGAGTTGCTCCGCGCCTTCCTCGAACCGCTTGTGGTGCGCAACCATGAGTTTGCCGGAGGCTTTCTCCGCCGCCTTAACCATCTGCCGCGCCTCGGTGGAATCCATGGCCATGGGCTTTTCCACGAGGACGTTGGCGCCTGTCTTGAGCGCCTCGATGGTCATCGGGCAATGCAGGCGGTTCTGGGTGCAAATGTCGATGACGTCGTACGCGCCCTCGGCGAGCATCTCGTCGAAGCTGCTGAAGGCCTTCACGACCTCGAAGTCATCCCGGCACAAGGCGGCGCGATCAGGCTCGGCGTCGCACACCGCCGTGAGTGTTACACGTCCTTCACCAACAAGTTCCTTCCAATTGGGTAAATGGTGCTTCCGTGCGACATCGCCGCAGCCAACAACGGCGACCCGCAGAGGGGGATGGGTCATGGATGTTCTTCTCCTAACGCTTCATCGACTCGTTCATCGTCAACGCCAAACACCCCGCGATCCGCCGCGCTTTCCGGGGCATCCGGAACGGTGACGGCGGCCACGTAGGGGAGGTGGTCCGAGGCGATTCGCGCCTCCTCGGTGGCGATCACGCGCGATGATAGAACATTTAGCTGGGATGTTGCGAGTATGTAGTCAATCCGGCGCTGCGGATCGTCGGCCCGGAAGGTGTATTCCACGTCTCCGGAATGGTAGTGAAACGTGTCTTGGAACACCTCGAGAAACGCGTTGATGGCGGGCGCCCCGGTCTCTTCGTTCACGTCCCCCGTGAGAATGACGTGTCCGGCTGGCATGCGGTCCAGTATTGACCCGGCCTGCGCCTTCCGCTCTTCTTCATCAAGCCCCATGTGGGTATTGAGCACATGGACGGGTACGCCGTTCACGTCGATGGTTATCTTGAGACATCCCCGGGGCTCGACGCCTTCCGGCCCGGGCAGGCTCCAATCCGCGTAATCCGTGATGGGATACCGGCTGAGCGTGGCGTTGCCATACTCGCCTTCCCCGATGCGCAGATTGGTTTGGTAAACCACTTCCATGTCCAAGGCCGCGGCGAAGAAAGCCGGCATGTCCAGTCCGTCCGTCCGGTCCATGACGCGATCCACCTCCTGAAGGCACACTACATCGGGCGCTTCCGCCCGGATGACTCGCGCTAGCCGTTCGAGGTCCACTTCGCCGTCCAAGCCGCGGCCGTGGTGGATGTTGTATGTCATGATGGTGAGGGATGTGTTCGCCCCGGCGGGTTGAGCCGCCATGGCGATGACGAGAGCCATTCCTGCGATGATCAAGCGCGTCATTGTTCTCCTCCTCTCGCGAGCCGCGTGATGGCGCGGCCCAGTTCAACCTTCCGGCGGGGCGTCTCCAGCGCCCAATCCAGGGCGGCTCCGGGGGACATGTCCGCGCGGTACAAGCGCCGTCTCAGCGCATCCTCCGCGCCGCTTTCGGCAATCTCCCCGTCCACGAGTTCATGCAACGCGGCGAGATAGGCGTAGTCCGCGATGCCATCCCGCAACAGTTTGGCCCGGATGGAGGGCATCAAGCCGTCCGGCCCGGGATAAAACAGAAACCGCTCGGGATGGGCGGGCGCGGACCATTCCATGGGCGGGTCCTCCGCCTCGGCCGCCCACTCGCGCGGCCAACTGGTCAAGCTTGAACCCAGCAGGCCAGACGCATTATGCCCCCAACATACCCACGGGAACAAGCGCGCTTCGTATGCGGCGTCCGGCTGGAAATCGGGAAAGCGTCCGGGATCATGGGCGAGCCAGACCGCCTTGCGCCCGATGGATTCCCGGTCTTCGCTTTCCCCTTGCTCGCCGAACGTCACGGTAGAAATGCCCACGTTGCTGGCGGCTGAGGGGAACGTGAAACGAATGGCCACGAAGGTCTTCTCCATGCCAAAGCGCCCCTCGGACCAGCTTTCGTCGAACGGTGTCAGCGCGGGATAGTGGTCCCACTCCACGGCGGCGCGGTTGAACGTCCGGCTATCGAAAGAGGTGCGAACTTCGATGCCGGTTCCCTCGTGTTCTGGGAGCCAGTCCACCCGGAACGCTTCGGTCCGCACGGGGTCTTCGAAGTGAATCTCGAACGTGGCGCCCTCTCTCGCCATTATCTGGGTGTCAGGAATCCAGTAGGTATGGACACTGCCGTCGTAGCCGTCCCCCGGCATCGTTTCGTAGCC
>PUOI01000210.1 GCA_003552765.1 Candidatus Hydrogenedentota bacterium
TGCACAGCCGCAAGCCCTTCTGGCGTGGGTTCGGCCAAGTCCTCCATCACGGGCATTTGCCCGCTCAACAGGGCCGCCACGGACTCGCGCAGCACCTTCCCCCGCAACTTCGATATCGCGCTATCGGCGCGCCGCTTGATCTCGAAATAGATCGGCGCCGCATCGCCTCGCTCGTAAAAGCGCAACCTCATCTTATAACGGTTCTTGTCTCCGTTTATCGTGGAGCGGTACAGGCGGAGATCCTCGGAGTCAAGGTATAGACTGTGAACGGGATAGGACAAATCGGGCTGCGTAGCGCCGTACTCATCCGTTGTGAGATAAGCCTGCAAAAAATCCCGAACTTTTACAGCTAAATCATCTTGAATAATATACTTTAACTCAAAGCGTTGCCTTTGCACCTTATCCCTCGGCATGAAGCATTCTCTCCTGTCAAAAACCAACGATACCGTTAACAATAGTCTAACATAATCGGCCAGACGACGGCGTTGTCCTTCGCCAACGAGGATGCAGGAAGCCTTGACGGGGCGAGGCGTGCGGCCGCGGGGAGGCGCCCCGCTGGCTGTTCGAATGGCCGTGTTGACGCTGCCTGTATTGAATATGAGATTATAGCAGCAACCGGCTATGTTCTTCGAACCCAGGGCTCATCCACAATAGCCAAATGCAGGAGTGTACGGGGCGTTTACATCCCCCGGCACTAGCGGACCTGCCCCCTTCGCAGGGGGAATCGTAGCGCCGGTGTATGGAACATTGCGCGACAAGAAGAGAGAGCAGCGCGCGCGGCATGGATGCGGGGCGCTGACGAACGGAAAAGGAGGCCATCATGCGGCGTGGGACGTGTATCGTGGGATGCTTGGGAGTGCTGGCGTTGGTTGGGGTTGCGGCTTTCGCGCAGGGAATAGCGTTGCCCCCCTTGGACGAGGTGAACACGGAGGAGGGATGGCGGCTGTCCGATTGGGAGGGCGATGCGTTCGTGGAGGACGGCGAGCCGGTCCTTTCCGTGACGGGCGCGGGCGATGACTTCACCTTCTGGCGGACGCCGGAGTTGGACCTCGAACCCGGCGCATTGTATCAAGTGCGTTTTTCGGTGCGCGGCGACGGCGTGCATTCAGGCAGCGCCGTGACGGGACCGCCCTTCTCCAATCGCGACATTGCCACGCCCGGTGAGGATTGGAGGCGCGTGACGTCGTACTTCATGGCGCCGGTTCCCCTTCCGCCCGGCGGGGCCTGGCTTCGGTTCGGTCAATGGCATACGGATGGGACCGTGGCGTACAAGGATATTTCGTTGCGCCGGGCCGAGGCGGTGCATGAACGGGTGGACGAGGACATACTTCTGGGAGAAGGGGAGTCGATAAGCGATGGCATGTACCGATTCGACGCGCCCCTGTCCTACAAGCCAACCAATTACAGCCGTCCGCTGGAAGCCGCGGAATGCTCCTTCAACACGAGCCGCTGGGCCTTTTCGGGCGAGGGCGATAATGTGCGCTACCGCCACGCCATTCCTGGCCATGCCTTGGCCGATGGCGCGCTGACTCTTACGGTGAATTACCGTCAGGGCGGAGCGGTCCGGGCGGAGGCCCACGACGGCGATGGCGCGTGGCAAACCCTCGGGCGCATCGACGGCGAGGGGACAGAACATTTCACCCTGCCGGAAGACCTATTCCCCGCCGAGGAGCTTCACATTCGGCTTGTTGGCGAGGCGGACGAGGACGGCTCGGCCATCCAAGTCCACGGCTACCGCTTCGAGGGGACGCTGACCGGCGATCCCGCCGACGCCGTGGGCGCCACGGACTACGCCGCTATCGAACGGATGGACGGACCGCTTCAAGTCACTGTGGCGTCGCTGGGCGATGGCCTGCCCGGCGGAGACAATCACATCGTGCTGGAGGTGGAGTCGCCCGAGGACGAACCCATCGAAGTGAACGCCGAGACCACTGTAACCCCGGCCAACGGGGGCGATGTGCACGGGCTTGCTCTCGGGAAGACAATCGCGCCTGGCGCCCAACAGATTGCGCTTGACTATGAGGTTCCCGGCGCGGGCGAATTCGAGCTGCGGTGGAGCTGGGACGAGGGCGGCTACGAGGCGTCGCACGCCCTTCACGTGGCGGAACTGTACGAAACCGGCTACGGCGCGCGCTTGCCCGGCGGCGAAGACCTCGGTTTGTGGTGGGCGTCCTCGGGCTGGAACGTCAGCCGCGAGCGGCCTGTCCCCGAGGCGGAGGATGAGGGGATGACGCTGCGGGCCGCCCGCAACGAAGCCGAGGCCGCGCAATTTGTCCTTCGGCCAGAACACGATCTGCGTAACGTTACAGTTACCTCTGAAGCACTCGAAGGGCCAGACGGCGCGCGGCTGGAGGCGGACGCCATCGAGGTGTTGAAGGTGGGCTATGTGCCGGTTCAGCAACCCACGGACGAGCGGGGGGTAGCGGCGCCGTGGCCCGATCCGCTGCCGCCGCTCACAGAGCCCATCGACGTCGAGGCGGACCAGAATCAACCCTTCTGGGTGCGGGTGTCCGTGCCGGAGGATGCGGAAGCCGGAACGTATCGTGGCGAGGTTGCCATTGAGATGGATGGGGCCGCAGCGGCCGTGCCACTTGAGGTGGAGGTCTACGATTTCACGCTGCCCCGGACCAGCACGTGCGAAACGGCGTTCGGACTCAACACGGGGAATATATTCGAGTACCACGGTCTTGAAGACGAAGCCGATCGGCGCGCCGTTGTCGACAAGTATCTCGAATCCTTTAGCGCCCATCGCGTTTCGCCATACGAACCCGCGCCCTTTGACTCGTTCGAGGTTACGTGGCCCGATGCGGCGGACGTGACGGAACTCGTCGAAGATCTCGGCGTGGACGGAGCCGTGGAGGCCTTGGACATCGACATTGACTGGACCGATTGGGAAGCGGCGATGGAGAAGGCCATCGACGAGTACGGCTTCAACACGTTCCGTCTCCCTCCCACCGGCATGGGCGGCGGCACATTCCACGCCCAATATCCGCCGCAATTGCTTGGGTTTGGCGCGGAAGATCCGGAGTATGAGGCTCTGTTCACCGCCTACTGGCAAAAGGTCGAGGCGAAACTGCGCGAAAAGGGCTGGCTCGACAAGGCGTATCTCTATTGGTTCGACGAGCCCACCCCCGACGACTACGAGTTCGTGATGGAAGGCTGGGATCGCATCCGCGAGGCGGCCCCGGACATCCGGCGCATGCTCACCGAACACGTCACGGAAGAACTGTTCGGCGGGCCGGACATCTGGTGTCCCGTGTCGCCGCAATTCGACATGGACGACGCGGACGCCCGGCGCGAACACGGCGAGCGGTTCTGGTGGTACGTCTGCACCGTGCCGAAGGCGCCCTACGCCACGCTGTTCATCGACCATCCCGGCA
>PUOI01000368.1 GCA_003552765.1 Candidatus Hydrogenedentota bacterium
ATCAGCCTGAACATCATGTCCTTGGGCGGACTGGCGCTCGGCATCGGGATGCTCGTGGACAACTCGATCATCGTGCTTGAGAGCATCTTCCGCTGCAAGGAAGAAGGAGACGAGATCCGCGACGCCGCCGAGCGGGGCGTGAGCGAGGTGGGCAGCGCGGTAACCGCGTCCACCTTCACCACCATCGCCGTGTTCTTCCCCATCGTGTTCGTCGAGGGCATCGCGGGCCAAATCTTCCGGGACCAAGCGCTCACGGTAACCTTCTCGCTCCTCGCCTCGCTGCTCGTGGCCTTGTTCCTAATTCCCATGATCGCGTCGCGCCAAAGACTCGCGGTACAGGCCCAGCGCAACGTGATCTGGCCCTTGCGCGCCTACCGGGAAGCCCGGACGGAGCACGGCCTCGGCCGCGTGCAGGCCCTTGTCCAAGTGGGGCCCGCTGGCGCGCGCTACGCCCGGGATTGGTTCAGCGACGTGGTTCGCAGCACGTTTGGCCCAGCCTGCGAGGCGATTCGCGGCCGCGACAGCGCCCCTGGCATGCGCCGTTGGCTGCGGGCCGGGGGCGGGGTTCTGGCCTTGCCCGTGCTCGTGCTCTTGTTTGTGTCCCAAGTCCTGCTCACCACGGTGCTCACGGTGCTGCTGACGGCGGGCTTCGTGGTGTGTGGCGGGTTGCTCGTGGTGGTTTGGGCGATCGCGAAGACGCTCCACCTCATCCTCTGGGTTCCGCTGCAACTGTTCCAGTACGGCTTTGAGAGCGTGCGCGCCGCGTACACCGTGACGTTGCGGCATGGGCTGCGTTTCAGTCCGGTGATATTGGGCGCGCTGGTGCTGATAGCTATTCACGCCGGAGACACGGCCCTGTCCCTAGGCCGCGAACTCATTCCTCCGCTTAAGCAGGGCGAGTTCGGCATCCGCTTGGAAGCGCCGCCGGGCACGCGTTTGGAAGAGACCGAACGCAGGGCCCGCCCCATCGAGCGGCTCGCCATGGCCATTCCCGAAGTGGAAACCGTGGCCATGAAAGTCGGCGAGGAACGCGACGACGCCGGTTCTGGCGATCGGCGCGGCGAAAACGTGGCGGAATTCGTCATTCGTCTGAGGGATCCCGAGAGGAACGCCCGGTATCAAGACGCGATTATCGAGGATCTCCGGCGGGAGGCGCGGCGGGTGTCGCCCGACGATATCGCGTTCACCCTGCCGACCCTCTTCAGCTTCCGCACGCCCGTCGAGCTGCAGATCCGGGGCGATGATCCCATGATGTTGCGCGAAATTGGGCAAGAAGCCATGGCCGCCATACGCGACGTGCGGGGTCTGCGGGATCTTGAGCTGAGCATCCGGGAAGGATATCCCGAAATCATCATTGAATTCGACCGGCACCTCCTGGCGGAGAAAGGCATCCAGCCCCAAGAGGCCGCTCAGAAGCTTCGCACCGAGATCCGCGGCGATGTCCCCACCCGGTTCGACATGGCCGGGCACAAAGTGGACATGCGCGTCCGCACCGACCGCGACCAATTGAACAGCGTGGCCGATCTGCGCATGACCAGCATCACATCGGGCAACCCGCCGCTCCCTCTTTCCGCGGTGGCCAACGTTTCGGTGCAGGAAGGCCCAAGCGAAATCCGGCGCGTTGATCAGCGGCGCGTGGCGCTTGTGACCGGCAACATCGAGGGCCGGGATTTGGGCAGCGTCACGGCGGACATCATGGAGCGCGTCCGGGACGTGAACCGGCCGCCCGATTACACGTTCTTCATGGGCGGCCAAGAACAGGAATTGGCGACCTCCTACCGGAGCTTGCAGTTCGCGCTGCTGCTGGCGATCTTTCTGGTGTTCGTGGTGATGGCTTGCCAATTCGAGTCGGTTGGCCAGCCCGCCTTTGTCATGTTCGCCGTGCCCCTGGCGTTCATCGGGGTCATCTACGCCCTGTACTGGATGAACATCAGTCTGAGCGTGGTGGTGTTCATCGGCGGGATCATCGTGGCGGGCATCGTGGTGAACGACGCCATCGTTCTCATTGACTACATCAATCAGCTTCGCGCACGGGGCCTGAGCAAGGTGGAGGCCGTGGTCCAGGGCGGACGGGTCCGGCTGCGGCCCATCTTGATGACCACCATGACCACCATCCTTGGACTGGTTCCCATGGCGGTGTGGACGGGCGCCGGCGCCGAGATGCGGCGGCCCATGGCCATCACCGTCATGGCGGGACTGCTCAGCGCGACCGTGCTGACGCTCTTCATCATTCCCATGGCCTACTATCTCTTTGCCGCGCGGGATTCCAAATGAAGTTTTCGCTTCCAGACTTCGCCATCAGGCGCCCCATCACCACCATCATGGTCGCCGTGACCATGGCGGCCTTCGGGCTCATTGGAGTGACCCGCCTGCCTCTTGAATTTCTGCCCGCCATGGACCTGCCCTTCATTATGGCTGTCATTCCCTATCCCGGGGCCACGCCGGAGCAGGTGGAGAACGAGATCGCCATCCCCGCGGAGGGTGAATTCCGCACGCTGTCCCACATCCGGCGGATCCGGACCACGTCGGACTCCGACGGCTGCCAGGTCCGCATCGAGTTTGATTTCGAAACGGACATGAACCTCGCCGCCGCGGAGGTGCGCGATCGCATTGAACGGCTTCGGCTTCAACTCCCCTCGGACGCGGACACCATCATGCTGCAGCGCTTCAGCGCGGGCGCCATGCCCGTCATGGCGTTCAGCATGTTCAGTCCCGAAGACGACGAGGCCTTCGGGCACCGGCTCCGAACGCACATCGAACCGCGCCTGAAACGGATCGAGGGCGTGGCGGACGTGATGATTTTTGCGCCGGGAGAACGGGAAGTCTTCGTCGAATTCGACCAGGACGCCTTGCGCCGCGCCAATCTCGGTCTGTATGAGGTGGTGGGGCAGTTGCAGGAGAGCAGCGTGAACCTGTCCCTGGGGACCTTGACGGACGGGGGGATGCGTTATTACACGAGGGTGTCGGATGAGTTGTCGGATCCCAGCGAACTGGAGGATCTCGTCATCGGCCCGAACAACATGCGTCTGCGCAGCGTGGCGGATGTCAGTTACCGGCCGGACGAGCGGGAAAGCATCCAGACCATCGACGGCCAGGGCGGCGCCTTTGTGCTGGTCCAGAAGGAAGCCGAGGCGAACACGGTCGATGTGTGCCAAGGCGTGCAAGAGGAACTCAAACGAATCCAGGCGGAGCCCGAGTATCAGGGCATGGAAGTGTTTGAGTTCTTCGACCAGTCCGATATCATTCTCGGCGCTTTGGATGGGCTTGTGGACGCGGGACGCTACGGCGGCATGCTCGCGTTTGCCGTGCTGTTTCTTTTCATGCTGCGCTTCCGGCCCACCCTATTGGTGGCCATGGCGATTCCGGCTTCGATGCTGGG
>PUOI01000613.1 GCA_003552765.1 Candidatus Hydrogenedentota bacterium
CGATTTCTTCGGGGAACCCGGCCAAGTCGCGGAGTTGTTGCGGCGGCTTGACGCGCTTGAACTCCCCGTGCCCGTGTTTCTCAAGATATCTCCCATGGGAGGTGACGAGGCCCTCGACCGCCTTTTGGAGGAAGCCGATCCTTTCCCGTGGGTAAGCGGCTTCATGTTTAACCTGCCTCCCGGCAAACCGGTAAAGCTGTCCCTTCCGCCGGAACGCCTGGAGTCGATGCCCGGCGCGGTGGCGGGCAAGCCCATCCAAGGCATCATCGACGAGCGCACGGCGGCGCTTTACCGTCGAATGGACAAAGAACGCTACCGCCTCATCGCTGCGGGCGGCGTGTTCAATGCGGAGGACGCCTACCGCAAGATTCGCCACGGCGCCTCGGTGGTGCAACTGTGGACGGGCCTGGTCTACGAAGGCCCCGGCGTGGTGAGGCGCATCAACGAAGGGCTGCTCGGCATCATCGAACGCGACGGGCTTGGCCACATCCACGATGCCCTCGGGGTGGACGCGTAACACCGCTTTGCCCTTGTGAGGGCGGGGGAGAGGCTGACCCCAAAGTCTCGCAGGCCACTGACGAGCGCCCCCGTGTTACGTCTCAAAACTCATGGATCTGCGCCAGCGTCCGATTATACCGGCCAAAGATGCGCGCACTATCCTCCGACATGGGAAAGCGGTCCGAGGGATACTTGATGTACTCCACGTGCCCATCGAGATACAACACGTTGCCCCCGTCCACATGAGCCGGGTACAAGGTGACGGTCGTCGTGATGTGGTCCCACATCATGGGGACTTCGCTGGCGGATAACGCGCCCGCGGCGGGGTTGTTGATGTCCGTGATAAAGAAACGCTCGATCCCGTCACGCAGCCGCATCAGCGTGTCTCCGCCACCCGCTTGCGTGCCCCGGTGTTCGGCTGACACCGTGAAATCACGATCGGATGCGGCGCCGAAGCTCTCGACATTGGCCCAAGCCAACTCGGCCCAGGGAGTGCCATGGTAGTCGGGAATTTCGTGGCGGCCGCCTGGCCCCGAGCCTTCCACGCCGATCAGCTCAAAGCCAAGCACATTGTGGTCATCCAGAATAGCCCAGCCCGTATAGTTGAATGGCTCCTTGGTGATCTCCTCGGGCTGAATGATTCCGTCATTGTTGCCGCGAAGCTCGTCGTAGCGCTCAAGAGGGCTGTCCTGCGGTTTCCAGGATGGACACCAGACGATATCGAAGTCCGTGATGTATTCGGGAATCATCATGGGTCCATTGAACATCGTGTCCGGGCTGAGTTCACCCCAGACGTCGTAAATCTGCCGGGGCGGGAACAGCCCTTGGTTTTCGCCACTGTACATGATGAGCGCCATGCCCATTTGCCGCAGGTTATTCGCGCAGCTCGTCCGCCGCGCCGCTTCCCGGGCGCGCGCCAGGGCCGGCAGCAGAAGGGCCGCCAGAATACCTATGATAGCGATGACCACCAACAATTCAATCAGGGTGAAGCCCTTGCTTCGCATGCAATTCTCCTCTCAACAACCCGTTGCTCTGCAATGATATCGCGTGTTTAGTTTGCTGAACGCGCGTGATCGTATATAAACATGCGGCCGCATGTCAAGCGCGATGGATTGGTAACGAAACACAGGGCGGCGCAATTGGGTTCTCCGTACAAGGGCTTGTATCCTAATTGCGCACGGAGAAAGGGGGAGAGAGGCAACCCCTCTCCCCCCAAACCATTCGCTATCAACCCACGGGCTGGAGCGCTCTTGGGAACGATCCGCGGCGAATCACGGCAGACGGTCGGCGAAGATATGCCCGGCTTCATGCATCACGAACCCGCCCGCGTTCATCGGGTAGTCGCCCCCAACCGGGAAGTTCATATCCTCGAAGACCCATGTCCCGCCTGGCCCAGACCCACCCGTGGGCCAGCGCAGGAATTCGACGTGACCGTCCATGTAGAGGACATTGGCGCCGCCAGGGACGTGATTGAAGTGCCTGGGGTTGTCGCACACGATGTCCCACATGATGGGAATGCCCGACTGCGCCGTCGCGCCACTGGCGGGGTTGTTTATGTCGGTGATCAAGAATCGCTCAATGCCTTCCCGCAACCGTGCGATCGTGTTGCCGCCCCCCGTGCCGGAGCCAGGCTCAACCACCGGCAAGTCGCGGTCAGCCGCCTCCGGATCTCTTAGAATGCGCTCGCCCAAGCCGTGCTCGGGATCCAGGAGATTTCTTTCGAGGGCGTCGATCTGATCGGGCGTGCGGGTCATTTCGCTGGTAATGACGTAACCTGGGTAGGTGTAAGGATAATCTCCCACCTCGCACGGCTCGACAATACCGTTGCCCGTCCCTTCCCATGGCCGCCAGAAGGGGCTTGTCGTGTCTCCCTCGTCCCACCGGCCCACGGCGTACGAGGCCCCCTGCGCGCTAGGACAGATGAGGGTATCGAAGTCCGTGAGGTACTCGGGATACACCGCTTCCGGGTTGAATATCTGCTCCAGCGCCCTGATGGACCCATCGCATCCCGCGGTTTTCATGGGCGGATATGAACCGCACCGGCTTTCATCCGCGTACATCCTGAGCGTCAGTCCAATTTGCCTCAGATTATTCGCGCAACTCGCCCGCCGCGCCGCTTCCCGGGCCCGCGCCAGGGCCGGCAGCAGAATGGCCGCCAGAATGCCGATAATCGCGATGACCACCAACAATTCAATCAGGGTGAACCCCTTGCCTCGCATGAAACCTTCCTTTCTGGGTAATGATTTAAATAAATGGGTGAACATTTGATCTGCAATCCGATCGAGCGAAATAATACATAAACATCCGGTGCTTGTCAACTCCTTGTTGGCCGGGTTCGATATACGAGCACACATGCTGTCGATGCGGCGCCCGTGGCCTGATCTGGCTATTCCTCATGGGGAAGGCAGCGCCATGAAGCGGCATGTTACGCACTGGTTTGGTATCATGATGAGCCATTTCCGGGGACATTGCCCGCACGCTGCTGCGTGGCCAGAAGGCTCCCTCGCGTAGCGCGGAACGAGCCGCTCTCGACTTGGCTGGGTGTTTTGTGGAATCATGGGCGTCAAATGGAGACGACAAAGAACATGCATGACAAGGACCAACCGGGGCGCGGCAAACGCGCCTCGATTTACACATTGGGTTGTTCGTTGAACCAGTCAGAGTCGAATCTACTGGTGAACACGTTGCGGAACGCGGGCTACGAAATCGTCCCGTTTGGGCAACCGGCGGACCTCGGCATCATCAACACATGCACGGTCACGGGACGGGCGGACGCGAAGTCGCGCCACATGGTGCGCTCGTTCATCCGCAAGAATCCGCATGCGTTCACGGCGGTCATCGGCTGTTATTCGCAGATGGGCCACAAGCAGTTGATGGAGA
>PUOI01000235.1 GCA_003552765.1 Candidatus Hydrogenedentota bacterium
AACCTGGGTTGCATCGGCACGGGCGGACGGGGACGAGCCGTAATGCGGCATTTCGTGGGGCTTGAGAATTGCCGCGTCACGGCGGTGTGCGATGTGAAGGAGCACGATCGCGAAGAGGCGCGCCGCTTGGTGAATGAGTACTACGGTGACGAAGATTGCGCCGCCTACAATGAACATGAAGAGTTACTGGCGCGGGATGATGTCGACGCCGTGCTCATCGCTTCCACGGACCATTGGCACTTGATCCAAGGCGTGGACGCCGCCGAGGCGGGCAAGGATATGTATTTGGAAAAGCCCGTGGGCATGAGCATCGAAGAAGTGCAACTCTTGCGCGAGGCAGTCGAGAAGCATGACGTAGTCTTCCAGTTCGGCACGCAACAGCGGTCGGATGCGCGATTCCGCCGGGGATGCGAACTGGTCCGCAACGGGGCCGTTGGCCCATTGCATACGGTTAAGGTGAGCGTGCCGGCTGGCGCGGGAGAACGGAGCGGGCTTGAGTATATCGAGGGCGAAGAACCGCCCGCCGGGATCGATTATGACCGCTGGTTGGGTCCCGCCCCCGAACGCCCCTACCATCCGCAACGGGTTATCACGCCCTATTGGTGGCACAACAGCGATTATTCGCTTGGCTTCATTGCGGGATGGGGCATTCACCACATTGACATCGCGCAATGGGGCATGGACACGGAGCTTACGGGGCCGAAGACGGTTCGCGGAAAGGCGGTCTGGACCGAGTGGGACGCCCTTTGCGATAATCCGCTGGGTTGGGACATTACGTATGAGTACGCCAACGGCGTCACGGTAAGCTTCACCGACAGCGAAACCGGCCATCGCCAAGGCGTGACCTTTGAAGGCGAAGACGGCTGGATCTGGGTGGCTCGGGGAAGCATCGAGGCCGAACCCGCCGGTTTGCTGGACGAACAGCTGGGGGACGATGCGGTCCGGCTCTATGAGAGCAACAATCATGCGGGCAATTTCATTGAGTGTGTGTTGGAGCGCAAAGACACCGTGTGCCCCATGGATGTCTCGGCGTGTTCGGACATCGTCTGTCAGCTCGGGTGGATTGCGGTGCAGTTGAACCGGAACCTCGATGAAGGCGAGTACCGCGAACTGGAGTGGGACCCCGAAGCGGAACGGTTCCCCCACGAAGACGCGCCGAACCGCTTGATGCGCCGCGCCATGCGGCCGCCGTGGAATCTCCCTGATGTGTGACCGATCCGCCGATACCGCGGATCGTGTTTAGGCATAAGATGCACATGACTTCAAGGCAGCATAACGCGAGCGGAAAGAAAGGAGAAGCGTCATGAAGGTAGGTTGTTTTGCGTTAATCGACCCCTTTACGGTTCTGGAGCATCAACTGGAACGTATCGCGGGGCGGGGGTTCAAATACGCCGATGTAACGGATACGCAGGATGGGTCGAGCATCGGCAGCAAGGTGTTCCACGCCGTCGTCAGTTTGGACGCCAATCCCTACGATATCAAGCGGATGTTTGATCGGTACGGCCTGACCATCACCAGTTATTGCGCGCACGCGAATATTCTTGATCCCGCCGCCCCTTGGCGCTACGGCACCTCGCAGGTCATCAAGGCGGTTCGCGCGGCGGCGACGATGGGCGTGGAGCACGTCATCACGACGGAAGGCGATCCAGAGACGCCATTTGGGAAAGGACTTACCGAGACGGAAGTCCTTTTTTCGTTCCGGGAGAAACTGTACGAGCCGTTGCGGGTGGCTGCTGACCACGGCGTCTCTATCTTGCTGGAGCCTCATGGCCCTTACACGGACTCCGTGGACTTCATGGAGCGGATCCTGGACGCCTGTAACGCGGACAACCTCGGGATCAATCTCGACACGGGTAATCTCTGGCTGGGAGGCGGCAATCCGGTTGAGATGGTTGAACGCCTTGGCGATCGTATTGGCCACGTCCACTGGAAAGACTTGCCCGCCGAAATGGAGCCGGAACGCGGCACGAAATTCGGCGTTGGGATGGCCACCATCGCCTTGGGCGACGGCGCCGTGAATATCAAGGGAACGGTTGAAGCGCTCAAGGCCAAGGGCTTTGATGGCCACACCACCCTGGAGATCGCCGGCGACGATGCGGTTCAGCAGAGCTACGACTATCTGAAATCCTTGGGCGCGCTCTCACCGGACGCGTAGAGGGCGCCACAGCCGGAGGGGATAAGTATGAAGATCGGATTCCACACGGACGCCTTCAATTCGAG
This sequence comes from Candidatus Hydrogenedentota bacterium, assembly GCA_003552765.1. Classification (GTDB taxonomy): domain Bacteria; phylum Hydrogenedentota; class Hydrogenedentia; order Hydrogenedentales; family SLHB01; genus SKRY01. The sequence continues at coordinate 2,221 of PUOI01000235.1, forward strand.
CGCGTTCAGTTTTGAGAAAGCCTTGGCGTGGGCGAACGCCAACAATGTGCATTATATCGAGCCGGGGGTGATAGACGGCGTGAGCTGGATTCACGGATTGGGTTACTTCCCGCACGTGGCCCTGTACGAAGACCCCGCCCTGTTGCGCAGAAAGATGGAAGGCTACGGGGTGCGCTTCAGTCAGGTCGATGCCGCTTATCCGCTTAGCGGAAAGGAAGGGCCAAGCCGCGGGTTGCCTTACGTGCTTAAGACCATCCCCTGGGCGGTGCACGCCGGTTGCGATCATGTGGCCACCACGGACGGCTTGCACCCGCCGGAAGGGCTGACCGACGCCCAGGCCATGGACATGATGAAAGCCTCGTATGAGCACATCATCGAAGTGGCCGAGGCGTATGGCGTGACCATCACCATCGAGCTGCACGGCTACTTCACCACGAAACCCGACATGGTGGAGCAGATGCTGGCCTTTGCCGATTCGCCGCGGTTGCGCTTGAACTTTGATACGGGCAATACCTTCATTGCGGGCCAAGATCCCGTGGCCTTTTGCCAGCGTTTTCTGGACAAAATCAGCCATGTGCACATCAAGGACGTCAGCGAGGCGCTCGCCGAGGCGTTGCGCGGCAAGGACACGGGCATCGCCATCAGCCATTGCGCGATCGGCGAGGGCGTCAACGCGCACAACATCCGCCGGTGCCTTGAGCTGCTCCGCGACAACGGGTATACGGGCGTCTTGAGCCTGGAGTGCGAAGGTCAGGGCGGTCCGCTTATTGAACAATCGCTTGCTTGGGCGCGGAACACATTGGCTGAATTGGGGATTCCGGAGGAGACAGCCTGACCAGTGTTGGGCTTCGCGCCATAAGGCGCATACAGTAAGGAGACGCAAGATGACGGATGGTAAAAAGGACGGACTTTCGCGCCGGCAGTTTATGCGAGGCGCGGCGGCTACCGGCGTGACCATGGCTGGCCTATCCTTGGCTAACGCCGCCTATGCGCAGGGGAACGATGAGATTCGGGTAGGGCTGGTGGGCTGCGGCGGCCGGGGCATCGGCGCGGCCGCCAACGCCATGGACGCCGATCCCGGCGTGCGGTTGACGGCTCTAGCGGATCTCTTTCAGGAACGAGTGGACGACGCTCATAGCCATCTGAAGGAAC
>PUOI01000141.1 GCA_003552765.1 Candidatus Hydrogenedentota bacterium
TACGTGGGGCTGCGCTTCGCTTGCCCCACGCTACTTGCTATCGCGCCTCCGGCGCGTCTTTCGCCCACCACTCTACGTCAAGCGCGTTTTATCTGGGCTGTTCCCACGATCCATGCATTTCTAGACACCCCAAGTCCATGTGTGATAACAACTTACACCCAACCTTCAGGCCGGAACTACGAGCTATGGGATCCGGTTTCGGCGCTGTGCTAAACTAGGGTTCTTTCAGCCCTTGATTTGTGGACCATGCGGCGTTGCGCCCCACGATTGGCTGCGGTTGGAATTCACAAGGAACGCTGCACCCTTGTCTCCATGTGTGGGTGAATACCTTAACGACCCCAGAGGGGTCACAGATGGTAGCCTGGGGTTGAAGCGCGCGCAGCGCGCGATACCCCAGGATCGCAAGCCCAGTCCGACGACCCCGGTAGGGGTCGCAGAACTCTTGTGCATGCAGCTGCTGCGACCCCTAAAGGGGGCGATGTATAGGCTTCTGTTTCCGGGGGTATCGCCCGCATGCTATCGCACGCGGCCTCAACCCCCGGCTACCCGCTGTCATCCCTACGGGATGGATTTGATGCATGTCAGGCTAAGTCAGACGTAACCGAGGCATCCACAAATTCAGGGCTGGGGAGGTACTAGCGGCCTCAAGGAGGGAACGCAGGAAACATGACGGCAGACACCATTCACGAATCCCGGGACGGCAGCGTGGCCTGGCTCACCATCGACCACTCACCCGCCAACACGCTTACGCCCGGAATGCTAAGCACGATGGCGGGGACCGTGAAGGATCTAGTCCGTGATGAGACGGTCCGCTGTATTGTCCTGACGGCTGCGGGCGAGGATTTCTTCAGCGGCGGCGCGCACATGCTTGCCTTGTCCGAAGGGCTCAAGAACGAGCCCAGGGCGGAGGACAGTCTCATGGAATCGGGCCTGGCCGCCGTGGAGGCGTTGGAAAAGTCTCCCAAGCCCGTCATTGCCGCGATTAATGGTGTGGCGCTGGGCGGGGGCTGTGAGCTGGTCCTGGCCTGTCATCTGCGCATCGCCTCGGAGGCCGCGGTCTTTGGCCAGCCCGAGATTCGTTTCGGCCTCGTGCCGGGGTGGGGCGGCATCCAACGTTTGCCGCGGCTCATAGGCGAGGCCCGCGCCATGGAGTGGCTCCTGACGGGACGGCGTCACTCAGCCGAGGAAGCGCGAGAGGCGGGACTCGTGTGCCGCGTCACGCCGCCCGGCGGACTTCGCGCCGCCGCCGCTGAACTGGCGCGGGAACTGGCGGAACAGCCCGCCGTCGCCACGGCGGTCATCTTGCGGGCCATGCGCGAGTGCGCTATCCGTCCGGGGCTGGAGGCCAGCATTGAACGCCACGCCTTCGAAGAAGCCGCCGCCACGGGGGATGCCCAAGAGGGAGTAAACGCCTTCATCGAAAATCGCAAGCCCCGCTTCAAGGGAAGCTGACGCTACGAACCGCGCCAGGCGCATCCCCACATTCCATTACCCAACCGCCGCATTAAGGGAACATCATTGTGAACGCAATTACCAAACGTGAAAAAACCTCGCGCGCGCCCGCCGCATGGAGCAACAAGGCATTGGCGTGGGGGTTCTGCATGGCGCTTGCGCTGCTTGTGGCGGCGGATGCCCAAGCCCTGCAAGCAGGCGCCGCCAAGGTTGATATCACTCCGCCACTGGGCGCGCCATTGAACGGCTACGGCGCCCGCCTCGGACGCGGCGCGGAAGATGTACACGACCCCATCACCGTGCGCGCTCTTTATCTGGGCGACGAGAACACGGAGGTCTTTCTGATCGCGGCCGACCTTTGCCTCATCAACCGCGAACTTCGCGAACGCGTGCTGCAACTGGCTCCGGGAGCCGTACCGCACGATAACATCATCCTCACCGCCACGCATACGCACAACGCCCAGGGCGGCATGGTGGAATCCCTCGCTTTCCGGCACGTGTCGGGGCCTTACCGCGAGGATATACTGGACCTCACGGCCCAAGGGTTCGCCGAGGCGATGGTGGAGGCCTACGCCAACCGCGAGGAAGCCAACGTGGGCTTCGGAACGGGTCAACAGGACAATCTCTCCCGGAACCGGCGGGTGGACGACGGTCCCCGCGACAGCCAAATCGGCGCCATTCTCGTGGAAGATCTCGAAGGCGAGCCCATCGCGGTGGTGGCCAATTTCGCCGCTCATCCCACGACCGTACGCAGTGAAGACGGACTCGCCATTTCGGCGGATTATCCCGGCTTCTACCACGAACGAATCGAGGAATTGCTGGGCGGCGATGCCGTGGCCCTGTTTCTGAACGGGGCGGCGGGCAATCAAAGCGTGGACCTGGACGGCCTGGATCTTGAGGGTTGGGATCGGGTGATAACCACGGGCGAATTGCTGGCGGAAGAAGTGTACGATATCGTTCAGGACATCGACGCCGAGGAACTGCCGCTATACTTTCGGCGGGCCGAAGCCTCGCTTCCCCCCACGCTCGCCAGCTCCATACTGCCGGAATCGACCTGGCTCGACGTGCTTGAGATTGGCGATCTGTTGCTGTGCTTTTTCCCTGGCGAGCCGTGCGTTGAGTTGGGGTTGGATCTTCGGGAACACGCGCTGACGCGGGGGTATGAAGCGCAATTCAGCGTGAGCCAGGCGAACGACCATCTCTTCTACTTCGCGCCCCGGGAGTACTACACAACGTCCCATTACGAACAAGAGATGAGCTACTACGGTCCCGGCATCGCGGACTGGTTCGACGCCCAATTCGGCAGGCTGATGACGCGCGGCCAAATGCCGGGCGAGGGCCACTCCTCGGACTTTGGCGAACTCACGCGGGAAGCCGGTGAGCCGTGGCCGTTGGGCGGGCCTTCGTACGGCGTGGGCCGGCAAAGGGGAACCCGGTTCGCGTATGACGCGCAAGACGCCTTCGAGAAGTGGGTGGCGGAGCCCGTGCGCGAACGCCAGCTTCATCCCGAGGGCGATGTGTGGGAATGGTTGCCCGGTTTCATCGACCCCTCTCCCTTCGCCCTGCCTTTCCTGGCGAACGAGTGGCGCCCGGAGTTGGACGGCCTCGCCCAAGATATTCTCGACGACATTGAGGGATTGGCCATGGGCGCGGGGCTCCCAACCGATGCCGCCCTGCTGCTGCAATTGGCGCCGGACAAACCCGGCGGCGCTTCGGAGGCAATGACGTGGCTGGTCACGCCTGGCGACAGCGCGGATGAGGACGGGCTAATGGGATACGAGTTTACGGTGTCCGCTCCGTCCTCTTCTGAAGACGATGGCGGCGCCGTTTCCACGCTGCCGGACGTGTGGCGCGTTACTCCCGCGGAGGGCGCGGCCTTTGCCATTGTGGCCTTGCCTTGGCAAACGGGGACGGTAA
>PUOI01000108.1 GCA_003552765.1 Candidatus Hydrogenedentota bacterium
ATGGCGGGTCCCGACGTGCATCCCCCGGCATACCGCGCGCCGAAGCCGACCATGAATCCGCCGCCAAGCATAATGAGTAGCCCCTGCCAGCTCAGCAGATTCCCCCAGTTGAAGATATCGTCTGGAAGGAACCCATCGAAATCCTGTACCCCCAGCGCGGTCAAGTCATTGATGGTGGCGCTGGATAAGGCGATCGGGTCAGGGTTAGCGAACACCCATCCCCCAAGAAAGCCGCCCAGCAAAACCCCGCCCGCGAATAACAGATGCCACATGCCCTCTTTCTTCCAATCATAATTGAAGTAAGAAATGGAGGAGGGCGCACAGCTCGCGCATACGTGCCGCAGGGTGGATGAAATACCGAACTGCTTGTTCCCGAAGATGAACAACAGCGGAACGAAGAGCCCAATGAGCGGCCCCGCCACGTACCAGGGCCATGGTTGATACAGCCAGTCAAACATAATCCGTTTTGCGCCTCCTACTCGAGTCCTTGCGTGCCCAGCGGCGCCCCTTGTTCAGCGGGCCCAAGCACGCCAAACCATGTCCGGGGATGTCCGCCCCCGGTCCCAAGCCGGCCGGACGCCCCATGCCAACCGAATCCACTTCTCTGGACGCTTGGCTTGATCCCGGCGTAACGAGATTGCCATTATACATGACTTGAATTGAGCCTTAAACCGTTATCGGAACGGAATCGTAATAGAAGGAGGCGCGCAATGAGCACTCGACATAACTGGTGTGCGGCCATCGTGGCGATTGTTGTGCTGGGATGTTTGGGAACGCTGGCGGATGGAACGCCCGTCTTTCGCCCGGATGGGTTTGGCGAGATAGCGGACTGGGAAGCCTACGCGGAGACCGTGTTGGAGGAAGCCGGGCTTCAACGGCTATTCGTCTTTGAGAGCACTGCCGAGGATACCGTGTCCGATAGCGCTGGCGCCGGTGAACCGCTGGCCTATACCGAAGCCGGCGACAGCGCGCCCCAGCGCGTCGAAGGGCGTTGGCCGGATCGGGAAGCGCTCCGCCTTGATGGGGGGCGTTTTAGCGGCGAGGTGATTCCCGTCGAGGATCGCGCCTTCACGGCGTCCCTGTGGTTTCGCACGCAAGGCATGGGTCAGCATCGCGGGAATCAAGGGGCCACGAACGGGACCATTGTCGCCAATGGCATCGGCTACAGCAACGGGTGGAGAGTCATCGTCACCTATCCCCATCAGACGGTCCGGCTGGAGATCGGCGGGGAAGACGGTCCTTTCGGGCTCAATGGCGGTCCGGTCCGCGACGGGCTCTGGAATCATCTCGCAGTGACCTGGGATAGCGAGACCGTAACCATGTACATCAACGGATTGAAGACCGCCGAAGGCTCGTACGACGGTCCATACACTGAACCAGATGGACAGGATTTCCGTGTGGGCTATGCGGGTTATGGCGTCGGCTCGGTCATACTGGATGTCGCCGAGATGGCGGTGTTTGAGCAAGCGCTGAGTCCGGAAACCATCTTTCATCACGCGCATTTCCATGCCCCGCGCGAGCCGCAGGTCGCCACTCGTATGCAAGAAGCGCACGCGCAAGACGGGACCGCCGCGGTGGCGGCCTATGAGGCGTTGCTGAGCGAAGACGATCTGGACGGCCATTACCGGGAAATGGCCCTGCTGCAGGTGGCCCCTCTCGCCGATTGGGCCTCGCCTGAAATCGCCGCCGAAAGCTTGCGGGCGCGCGCCGCGATCGAAAGAGCAGGTGAACTCGCTGGCTTGGATACGCTTTTCAGGCTGGGCCAACGCCTGCAAGCAGCCGGCGAGACCGGCGAAGCGAGGGCGGTGTATGAAGAGATCCTTGAGCATCCCGATGCGGAGGCGGACGAACGGTACGATGCGCACCTGCGTATTGGGCATACCCATTGGCAAGAGGCAAACTATGCGGAGGCCCGCGATACCTACGGCCAACTCGCCGGCGCGGCGGATGTTCCTTTTCGGTATCGCGCGAACGCATTGAGCCGGATCGCCCGCACCCACGTGCTTGAAGGCGATTACCAGACAGCCATCGAAGCCTATGACGCCTTGGCCGAAGAGGCCGCGGACGCGGATATGCCGGGCGGAGCGCACCGCCATTTCGAGGCCTTGGCCAAGGAGCAACAGGAATCGGCCGCGCGACTGGCTGAAGGGCAAGCAGCATGGAGCCCGGATCGGACGCGGACTCCATTGCCAAACCGCCCCGAACCCGGGCTCACGCTGTACGTGGCCCCTGATGGCGATGACGACGCGGACGGCACGGAAGACGCGCCGCTCGCCACCTTTACCGGCGCCCGCGACGCCATCCGGGACTACCGTGAGGCGGAAGGACTGCCAGAAGGCGGTGTGACGGTGTACTTCCGCCAAGGCGTCTATGCGCTTAACGAAGGCGTTGAACTCACGGACCAAGACGCCGGTGAGCCAGACGCCCGCGTGGTGTACGCGGCTTATCCCGGCGAAGAGCCCCGCTTTACGGGCGGTGTGACGGTGGAAGGGTTTGAACCTGTCACGGACGAAGCCATCCTTGAACGGTTGCCGGAGGAAACGCGGGAGCATGTCGTGCAGGCGGATCTTCCCGCCCAGGGCATCACGGATTTGGGCACGCTCCAACAGCGTGGTTTTGGGGAGCCCAGCCGTCCCACCCCGGAAATCTTTTTCGATGGCGAACCGCTCGAATTGGCCCGCTGGCCTAACGAAGGTTTCGTGGATGTGGGCGAGATTGTCGAAGAGACCGATGACATGGCCGTGTTTGCCTTCGAGGGGGAGCGTCCCGCGGAATGGGCGGAACCCGAGAACGTGTGGATGTTCGGGTACTGGTACCACCACTGGGCCGACGGCACGGTTCCTATCGCAGAGATTGATGGGGAAGCGCAACAGCTCACGACGGATGGGTTGCCCAACTATGGCGTGCGAGAAGGACAACACTACCATTACTTCAACATTCTGGAAGAACTCGAACGGCCGGGCGAATGGTACCTGGACCGGGATACGGGCATGCTGTACCTTTATCCCCCATCCGATATCGAGGAAGCTGTCGTCGAGTTCTCCGTCCTTGAAGACCCCATGGTGACACTGGACAACACCGCGCACGTGTGGCTCGATGGGCTTATATTGGATGTCTCTCGCGGGTCCGGCGTCGAGATTAACGGCGGCGAACACAACCTCGTTGCGGGATGCACAATGAGCCGCTTGGCGCAGGACGGCGTCGAAATCAACGGCGGAACGGGCCACGGCGTGGTTGGATGCGATCTGTTTACGCTGGGCCGTGGCGGGACGGACGTGACAGGCGGCGATCGCGCCACCCTGGAGCCAGGCGAACACTTTATCGAGAACAACGAGATCCGGGACTTCTCGCGTCTCGACCGCACG
>PUOI01000002.1 GCA_003552765.1 Candidatus Hydrogenedentota bacterium
GACATGGTGTCACCCTCCCACGAAGCTTCGATAATTCGGCCCGGATCCCGTTCAGTCTTGGCGAAGTTCTTACAATCGGCCCGGTGAATGGTCACGCCGGCGCCCTTGGTGGCGTAGCCGATGATGGCGTGACCCGGCATGGGTTCACAACATTTCGCGAACTGCGCGCCAATGTTCTTGAAGCCGTCCACGCGCAACAATTTCTGCCGCGTCGCCTCGTCCACATGGCGGACGCGCGGCCGTTGCGGGGGCGCCTTGGGCGAGACATGCTCCGTTTTCCCCTTGGCCTTTCCCGCCTTGGGTTGCTCAGGCTCCAACGGATCGAGTTCGCCCAATTCGCGAAGCCTCTGACGGATACGCGTGCGGGCCCTGCCCGTCACGACGATTTCAAGCCAGTCCATGTGAGGCGTTTGGTTCCGGCTCGTCATGATTTCCACGACGTCGCCGGTCTGCAGGTGATACCGCAACGGCACCATACGCCCATTCACCCGCGCGCCAATGCAATGGTGCCCCACATCGGAGTGAATGGCGTAGGCGAAATCAAGCGGCGTCGCGCCGGCATTCAACTCCTTGACCTCGCCCTTGGGCGTGAACACGTAGACATCCGACATGCTCACTTCGCGGCGAACGTTGTCCAGCAGCTCTTCGGGGGCGTCGGCGTCTTGAATCCACTCATACATCTGCCGCAGCCACCGAAGCTGGGTGTCCAGTTTCTTGTCGTTGCCGCGCGGTTGCCGGAGTTCCTTGTAGTCCCAATGAGCCGCGATGCCTTCCCGCGCGGTTCGATCCATTTCTTCCGTGCGGATCTGAACCTCCAGCGGCTGGCCATTGGCCTGCATCACCGTGGTGTGGATGGACTGGTACATATTGATCTTAGGCATGGCGATGTAGTCCTTGAACCGGCCCGGCACCGGCGGCCACACGTGGTGAATCACCCCAAGCGCGTTGTAACAGGCCGCCACGGTCTGGGTGACGATACGAATCGCCAGGACGTCCATGACCTGATCAAAGTCCTTGCCCTGTTGGACCATCTTTTGATAAATGCTGAAGAGATGTTTCGGACGGCCCATGACCCGGGCCTCGACTTCCGCCTCGGCCAAGCGCTCCTCAAGAAACCCGATGGTCTGCTTGAGCCACGCCTCCCGCTCCCGCCGCTTCATGGCCACTAGCGACGCCATCTTCTTGTATTCATCGGGATGGATGTGGTGGAAGACGTGGTCTTCGAGTTCCCATTTCCAGCGCGCAATACCCAAGCGGTGGGCCAATGGCACGTAGATATCCCGGGTTTCCTTGCTGATGCGGCGTATTTTTTCGGGAGGCAGATACTCAATGGTCCGCATGTTGTGAAGCCGGTCGGCCAACTTGATTAGGATTACCCGGACATCCTTGGCGGTGGCCACGAGCATCTTGCGCAGGTTGTTGGCCTGCTTTTCCTCCTGCGACACGCCGTCCGTGGGCATGTGCAGCGCGCCGATCTTTGTCACGCCATCAACCAACGAAGCGATTTCCGCGCCAAACTCCTGCTTCAACTCATCCACGGTCATGGCGGAATCTTCGACCACATCGTGCAGCAGGCCCGCGGTCACCGTGATCTCGTCCAAGTTGAGCTGCGCGAGGATGCGCGCGACACTGATGCAGTGCAGAATATACGGATCCCCGGAGAGCCGCATTTGCCCTTGATGCGCCTCATTCGCCACGCGATACGCCTTACGAACCAAGTTTTCGTCAAACTCAGTCCGGTTCTTGCGCAATCGTTTTAGGAGCTTGGTAAATTCGGTACGCATAAAGAGTAACTCGACATTTGAATTTCGCCGCCTTGGCGCGGCCTCTCCCCGGAGCATTCGGGGATCCGAAGCAACACCTTCATCAGGAAATTATACCACCTGGCGCCCGGTTCCTTATATGGCGGACCGAACGCCCAGACCGCCTTCAGTTACGTGAGGCCCCAGAGACGTATAGCCATTGTGTCCGAAACAGGATAGGACGCGGAGACTTCGCCGCCTTGCAAGCCCCCATCCGCTTCGGCCAACGCGCAATGGATTTGTACCCGGCGCTTCAATTGAAGTACTCTGGCATCGTAATAAGACCAAACCCAACTGCAAGGAGGACATCATGACAATGAACCGCCGCAATTTCTTAACAAGCAGCGCGGGCGCGGCTGGCGCCCTGTTTCTGGGGGGCAATGCGAACGCGGAAGATTCGGCGGAGTCCGGACAGCGCCGCTCCGGCCACCGCGAAAGCAATCCGATAGCGGTCTCGACGTATTCCTTTGTGCGCTGGCACGGCGACGAGTCGCCCACTATTGAGGAATGTCTGGAATACGCCAGCGATTGGGGGTTTGACGGCGTCGAGCTGCTTGAGGGCCAGCTGGACCAAACAGACGAGGACTACCTTCGCAACCTCAAACGCAGGGCCCTGGAACTCGGGCTGCCCCTGTGCGGCATGTCCACCCACCAAAGCTTTATGCGGCCCGATGAAGACGAGCGCCAGGAATACGTGGAGCGCGCGATTCAAAGCATCGAGCGCGCCTACCTCCTTGGGATCCCCACCATTCGCGTCAACACGGGCCGGTGGGGCACCAGCGGAAACTTCAACGAACTCATGGAAAACAAGGGCATCGAGCCGCCCATTGAAGGCTACGATGAAGAAGACGCCTTCGAATGGGTCATCGCCTGCTTCGAGGAACTGCTGCCCGTGGCGGAACGGTGCGGCGTGGTGCTCGGGCTAGAAAACCACTGGGGGTTGGCTCGCACTGCCGAGGGAATGCTGCGGCTCAAGGAGGCTCTTGATTCCCCCTGGTTCCAGTTCACCCTCGACACCGGCAACTTCCTTGAAGATCCCTACGAACAGTTCGAGCAAATCGCGCCTGGCACGATCCATGTCCACGCCAAGACCTATTACGGCGGGGGCGTATGGTACGAGATGGATACGGACTTTGACCGCGTGGCCGCTATGCTTCGCGATCACGATTACCGCGGCTTTGTCTCTCTTGAATTCGAGGGCCAGCAGGATCCCAGGGAAGCCATCCCCGAGAGCCTGGACGTGCTTCGAGCGGCCTTTACATACGAGGATCGCGAAGCCTGACAGATGTTCCCGAGATAAGGAGACGCAATGCCGGCGCCGGTCTTTGCCAAGGTTCCGGACGTTGTCCCTTTACCGCAGACAGCCGGGGGCCGGGCGCCCTAGTATCCCTTCAGCCCTTAATTTGTGGACAACGCGGCTTTGCGCCCCACGATTGGCGCCGGTTGGAGTTCACAACAAATGCTGTACCCTTGTCTCTATGCGTGGGTGAACATCTAAACGACCCCAGCGGGGTCACAGAGGATAGCCTGGGGTTGAAGCGCGCGCAGCGCGCGATACCCCA
>PUOI01000271.1 GCA_003552765.1 Candidatus Hydrogenedentota bacterium
CACCCCGGTGAGCAGCCCGTGATTCAGCCGGGACAGGAAGGCAAGCCGCCCCCGGGTCAAGGAATTCGCTTGCGGGCCCGGGATGGCTACGACCAACCCTTGGGCTGGATAACCATTGAGGGCCTGGAGGTGCGGCGCGGCCATGATGGCATCAAGCTATATAATGGCCACGATATCATCATCCGGGACTGTCACATTCACCACAATTGGAATCAGGGGATTCTCGGAACGGGCAGCCGGGTTCTCATTGACCGGAACGTGATCGCCCATAATGGAACGGACCCCGAGGAGGACCGCCGGAGCCTGCTCCATGGCATCTACGCCACCGGCACTGAGTTCACCATTACGAACAACATCATCCACTCCAATTCCGCCTACGGCATACAAGTTGCGGCCTCTGACTACGACGAAAGCCTTATGGCCTCGCCGGAATTCTCTCAAGCCAAGGACTGGCTCATTTCCAATAACACGCTGGCGTTGAACCGGCACGCTGCTGGGCTCGTGCTTTGGCAAGACGGGGTGGAGAACTGCATCGTTCAGAACAACATCTTCTATCGCAACGCCTCGCCCAACGGCATTGTGTTCTATACGCAGGGAGGGCGTAGGCACACCGTGCGTAATAACATCTTCTATCCTCCGGGCACAACCATGCATGTCCCCGACGAGGATGCCTACGTGGGAAGTGACAATAAAGAGATTGGGCCGGAGTTCGTTGACGCCGGGGCGTTTGATTTTCGCCTCAATCCGGAATCGCCGGCTATTGACGCGGGTACACACGAGCGCGCCCCTGAAGTGGATATCGAGGGAACCACGCGCCCGCAAGGCAATGGCATCGACATTGGCGCGTATGAGTTCGTCCCTGAGGATCCCGCATAAGGCAATACGGCGCGAAGCCTTTGCGCATGAAGAATACCCATTGCCAAGAAACACACTGTCCGAGTAAAATGGCGTTATTGTCCTTGCGCTATGGCAGGGACAGGCCCGGCCCTTGGCTTGGTTGCCATTTGGGAAACAAAGCCGTCCGGACCGTGCGACAGTTTGTTGATGTTCACTCGACAGGGCGCCTTGTCACAGCAACAGAGGAGAGCCAGTTGTGCAAACAGTAAACGAGATCGAAAGCGCGCTCAGCAAGCATCCGTTTCTTTCTGGTCTGGACCCGGAGTACATCAGCCGGATTGCATCCTGGTCGAAAAAAATGGAGTTTGCCGAAGACGAGTACCTGTGCCGGTCCCGCCACTCCGCCGATCGCCTGTATCTCACGATGTCGGGTTGCGTGGCGCTCGGCTTGGATCACCCGAGCAAGGGATTGCAAGTTGTGCAGACCCTTGATGCGCCGGCGGTGGTGGGGATATCTTGGCTGTCGCCGCCTTACGAATCATGCTATGACGGCAAGGCGATGACGCCCGTCGAAGCGATCGCCATCGACGCCGCGAAACTCCGGCAAAGCCTGGAAGAGGACTGTGGCTTCGCGTACGAAATGTTCAGGCGGCTCAACACCATCTTCGCGGAACGGCTCCAAGCTTCTGCTTTGCAACTCATGGACCTCTACCATTAACGCACTATCCTGAATCCGAGAGTTGAGCTTGGGATGAGACACGTTGTTAGCTAGCTCCTCCGTCTCGGCGGCATTCCGCCGGGGACGAGGGCTGCTTGCTGGCCGGCAGTGTAACAACCACGCGCCAAGTACGCCGGGAATGAGGCCGTTGGCGCGTTTGTTTTAATTTAATGCAACGTTTATTTTCTCCTGCAAGTACTTCCGTGATGGCGGCGGGATTCTCCCTAGAACCCGCCGCCATCAAATCGAGAGGTTTCCAATATGCCAGCACCATTTCATTCAATACCCGCTCTTGCCTCCACGCTCGAAGCGGACAACGCCGGGCCAAGGAATCAGAAAACGGTTGAGCTTCCTATCGAGGGGATGACCTGCGCCGGGTGCGCCCAAGCGGTCGAACGCGCGCTTGGACGTTCTGCCGGCGTCGAGAAAGCCGCCGTGAACTTGGCCACGGAACAGGCCCGGGTTACGTACGATCCACAGCAAACGGATCGTGCGGCGTTGGTGGACGCGGTGCTTCACTCGGGCTACAGCGTGCCGGAGCGCAAAGAGTCAACCGAACTGCGTATTAACGGCATGACCTGCGCGGGATGCGCTTCGGCGGTGGAGGCGGCTCTGAACAACACGGCTGGCGTCCGTTCGGCCAGCGTCAATCTAAGCACGGAAGAGGCCCGAGTCGATTTTGACGCGGACGAGGTCTCCGTGGAAAACCTTTTGGAGGCCGTCTCCAGGGCCGGTTATAGCGCCGAAGCCGTGGAGGGTGAGCGCGCCGAAGCCGAACGTGAAGCAGAGGAAGAAGCTGAATACCGTGCGGCCAAGCGGCGGCTTATCTTGGCTTGGGGGCTTACAGGGCCGGTGGCGATCTTGATGCTCTTCCACATGAGCGGCATCCACATTCCGTTCTATCTCCCGCTCGAGATCCTGCTCGCCATTCCGGTGCTCGCCATCGCAGGGGCTCCGACCTACGCCAAGGGCGTGAAGACCGCTCTGCATGGCCGGCCGAACATGGACGCGCTCGTAAGCTTGGGCACACTGGCGGCGTTCATCACGGGTCCCTTTGCCTTAATGGGCCTTCCCGTGGCGAGTTACGCCGCCATCGGGGCCATGATCATGGCGTTTCACTTGACGGGCCGCTTCATGGAGGCGCGCGCACGTGGACGCGCTGGCCAGGCTATTCGGCAGCTCCTTGAACTCGGCGCGAAGACCGCCCGAGTCGAGCGGGATGGCGAGGAGCAAGAAGTGCCCGTGGACGAGGTGCGCGTTGGCGACATCATGCGCATCCGCCCGGGCGAGAAGATTCCCACGGACGGCAAAGTGATCGAGGGCGCCAGCGCCATTGATGAGTCCATGGCCACCGGCGAGTCCATTCCCGTCGAGAAGGAACCCGGCAGCGAGGTCATCGGCGCGACCATCAACACAACGGGGACGCTACGGGTTCGCGCCACGCGCGTGGGTAAGGACACCTTCCTGTCCCAGGTGGTGCGCATCGTACAAGAGGCTCAAGGCTCGAAGGTGCCGATTCAGGAATTCGCCGATCGCGTGACGGCTGTGTTCGTGCCGATCGTTTTGGGGATTGCGCTCGTGACGTTCGTGGTGTGGCTCGTATTACCCGACACCATGGCCGCCGTGGCGAGTTGGGCGGCGCCCGTATTGCCGTGGATCGATGTAACGGGCGCTTCCACGATTACCCTGGCTGTGTTCGCGGCCGTTGCGGTTTTGGTCATCGCTTGTCCTTGCGCCATGGGCCTTGCCACGCCCACCGCTCTCATGGTCGGCGCGGGGCTCGGCGCGAACCGGGGGATTCTCATTC
>PUOI01000278.1 GCA_003552765.1 Candidatus Hydrogenedentota bacterium
CGTTCATGATCCGTCATAATGGTCCCAAGATATGTTGTTCGGCTGGGCCAATGCGCGCCCGCCTTTCCCGCTTCCACAGCGAGACGCCATGACATCCACAACCAATTCCCTGTTTCTCCAAGCCTTGCACGGCCAACGCATGGCGCGTCCCCCCGTCTGGTTCATGCGTCAAGCCGGACGCACCGACCCCGAGTATAACCGCTTGAAGGCCGAAAGTGGAATGCGGCTCGACTCGCTTTTCCGGCATCCGGAGATGGCGGCGCGCATTTCACTGCTTCCCCGCCGCCTGGGCGTGGACGCCATCATCCTGTTTCAGGACATCTTGACGCCCCTGACGCCCATGGGCGCCCCGTTCCGTTTCGCGCCGGGTCCTGTGTTGGATAGGCCCCTGCGTTCGGAAGCCGACTTGGCCTCTTTGCACACCTACGACGTGGCCGAGGAATTGCCATTCGTCCCGCATACGTTTGCATTGCTCCACGAGGAACTCCAGGGCGCCTTGCCCGTGCTTGGCTTCGCCGGCGCCCCGTTGACGCTGGCCGCGTTCATCGCGGAGGGCAAGAGTTTCGGGACGGAAGCGCCGGGCCTGCGGGCGCTTATGGTAGAGAACCCCCAAGCCCTTCACCGCCTCCTGGACAAGCTGACCACGCTGACCACGCACTACCTGGAGTTGCAACGGCTCTCGGGCGCAGCCGCGGTGCAACTGTTTGAATCAGCGGCGTTTCTGCTGGAACGTCACGAGTACTGGGAATTCGCCCTCCCTTACCAGCGGCGCATTCTCGACGCTTTTAGTGGGCGCGTTCCGACGATCGTCTTCGCCCGGGATTGGCCATATCTCGCGGACTACGCCGAGGCGGGCGCCGACGTGGTGAGTCTGCCCAGCTCCATCGACATCCGCGAAGCACGGGCCGCGCTGGGCCCCGGGTGCGTGCTGCAAGGCAACCTCGACAACCAGTTGGTGGCGGACGGTCCGCCCGAGCGCATCCGCGAAGCCGTGCGGGAATGCGTGGAAGCCGGCGAGCGCCAGGGCCACATTATGAATTTGAATCATGGGCTGTTGCGGCATACCCCCTTCGAGCATATCCAGATGATAGTGGAAGAGGTGCACGCAGCCGCGCGTGAGGCGGAGTGAACCCGCGTTTCCGCGCCCTATCGGGGTAAAACGGTCCCGATATGATAGAATGAGGTGGAATACTTGCGGGCGGAGCGCCGTCAAGTTTCAATCGCCGGATGCGGCAGTGTGTGGGCGTTTACATCCCCTGGTCCCCACGGCCGCCCCCTTTGAAGGGGCAAGAAGGGGGATGTTGTCCCGTGAAGCAGCGTCCTTATCCGGCGATTGAGGTTGAGGAATACAGTTGACACATTACCGCCTAAATTGCTACACTAGGCGCTTTTGGAGCCGTTAAAAGGGAGGTTTGTATGGCTTCTCACCGCACGCGCGGAGATGTCCCCACTTGCTCGTTTTGTGGAAAACGCCACGATGAGGTCAATAAACTCATCGCGGGGCCGGATGTCAATATCTGCGATGAATGTGTGAGCCTCTGCGGCGAGATCGTCGCGGAGGATCGCGCCCGTAAAGGCGCGAAGCATGACATGAAGGTTCCCCGGCCGTACGAGATCAAGGAGTTCCTTGACGATTATGTCGTCGGCCAGGAGAGAGCCAAGCGGATTCTGTCCGTGGGGGTGCATAACCACTACAAGCGCATTTCCGCGGGTGGTGAGATCGAAGGCGTTGAGCTGCAGAAGTCCAACGTGTTGCTTGTCGGCCCGACGGGCTGCGGCAAGACGCTGATGGCGCAGTGCCTGGCCAAACTCCTTGACGTGCCCTTCGCGGTTGTCGACGCCACCACGCTGACGGAAGCCGGTTATGTGGGGGATGACGTGGAAAACGTCATCCTGAAACTGCTTCAGGCATCCGACCACGACGCCAGCCGGGCCGAGATGGGCATTGTCTATATCGACGAGATCGACAAGATCGCCCGCAAGAGCGACAGCCCCTCCATCACGCGCGACGTGTCGGGCGAGGGCGTGCAGCAGGCGCTGCTGAAGCTTCTGGAAGGCACCGTGGCCAGCGTGCCCCCCCAGGGCGGCCGTAAGCATCCCCAACAGGAATGCGTCCAAGTGGACACCAAGGATATCCTGTTCATATGCGGCGGCGCGTTTAATGGCCTTGAGCGGATCGTGGAACAGCGCACGCGCAAGACGGTGATCGGCTTCAACGCGGATGTGCAATCCCGCCATTCCCGGAATATTGGCCAGCTCCTTGAACTGGTGGAGCCGGAAGACCTGATAAAATACGGAATGATTCCCGAGTTTTCCGGCCGGCTTCCCGTGGTGGCCACGTTGCATGAGTTGGGCAAGGACGAGCTGATCCGGATTCTCACCGAGCCCAGGAACGCGCTCCTCCGACAATTCGAGAAGCTCTTCGCCATCGAAAATGTGAAGCTCTCGTTCCAAGACGACGCCATTGAGGCCATTGCCGAACTCGCGATTGAGAAGGACACGGGCGCGCGAGGGTTGCGGGCGATCATGGAGCAGTTCATGCTCAACATCATGTATGACATCCCCTCGCGTCACGATGTCCGGGAGTGTATCATTACCCAGGGCGTCATCCGGGATAATGAAGACCCGATTCTGGTCTACGAGCACGAACAAGCCCAGGAAACCACCGAGAGTTCCAACAAGACGGCGTCCGCCTGAGCCGGAGCCCGGTTTGGCCCGTTCTTCAGCCATGGTTTACCCGCGCCGGAAAGGCATACAGCTTTTCCGGCGCGGTTTTCACAAGCCCTCGTCCGTTCATCCCGCCCGCTTCACTCTTCAGCGTTAATGATGGGGTTGGATAGACAGGATTTACAAGATTAACAAGATTGTTTTGTGGCAGCTAAACAACGCCCATTTATTCATGCCGAATAGGTACTTATCTTATAATAAATGTCATAAATAAAGTATATATTATTTGGCAATATATTGTTGTTGTTTGTATCTCTAATTCAGTACAAATAATATTATAGAACATTAATCAATCTTGTTAATCATGTAAATCCTGTCCATAAATCCCCCGTGACCTGTCTTACGGAGACTATCGCGTGCCCAGAAAGAAAAAGCAACATCCCCAGTCCGAATTGGAAGCCTTGCCCTTGTTGCCGCTCAAGGACATGGTCATCTTCCCGCGTATGGTGGTTCCGCTCATGGTGGGCCGGCCGCGAAGCATCGAGGCGGTGGAGGAGAGCCTGAGTTCGGATCGCCCCCTTTTCCTGTGCCGGCAACTGGACGCCGAGACGCCGGATCCGGGCGGCGAAGAACTCAGCGCCTGCGGCGTTACTGCCGGGATTCTGCAAACACACCGGATGCCCGACGGCGCCGTGAAGGTAGTGGTCGAAGGATTGGGCCGGGCGGTGTTACATCAGGTTGAGAAGCTTCAGGGACTTTCCATGGCCTATGTCCACGCCGAGGATACGCCTGCTGTGGCCGCTGATGACAAACAAGTGTGGGGTCAAGTCCAGCTCGCCCTGGACAACCTGATGGAGTATGCGCGGGTTACGCAACGCGTGGCGCCAGAAGTCGTGGCTTCGCTTCAGAACCTCGGGGATCCCCGCGACATCGCCGACATGCTCCCGGCCCACTTGCCGCTGAATCCGCGGGAACGCCAGGCCTTACTGGACATCGCCGAGCCCGGCGAACGCCTTGAGCAGGCCTCCTCGTATCTCATGCGCGAACTTGAGTTGCAAGAGATCGAACAGAAAGTGCGGGACCGGGTTCGCGAGCAAATGGAGCGCAGTCAGCGGGAGCATTACCTGCACGAACAGCTCCGCGCGATTCAGCAGGAGCTGGGCCAACACGACGAGACCAGCGAGTTCAGCGAACTTCAGACTCTCATCAAGGAAGCGGGCATGCCCTCCGAGGTGGAGGCCAAGGCCCTGCGGGAACTGAGCCGGTACGAGCGGATGCCCTCGATGAGTCCGGAGAGCACCCTGACCCGGAACTATTTGGAGTGGCTGACGGAAGTCCCTTGGAAGAAGCGCTCCAAGGATAGCATTGATCTCGAACGGGCGCAGCGCATTCTCGACGAGGACCACTACGGCCTGGAGAAGGTCAAGGAGCGGATTCTCGAATTCCTCGCGGTGCGCAAGCTCAGCAAGAGCAAGCGTGGTCCCATTTTGTGTTTGGTGGGACCGCCGGGCGTGGGCAAGACTTCCCTGGGCCAATCCGTCGCCCGGACCATGAACCGCCGGTTTGTCCGGGTGTCGTTGGGCGGCGTGCGGGACGAGGCGGAGATTCGCGGCCATCGCCGCACCTATGTCGGCGCCTTGCCGGGCCGGATCATTCAAAGCATGAAACGGGTCGGCGTGAAGAACCCCGTGTTCATGCTGGATGAAATCGACAAGCTGACATCCGATTTCCGGGGCGATCCATCCTCGGCGTTGCTTGAGGTGCTGGATCCCGAACAGAATCAGAACTTCAGCGACCATTATCTCGAGGTCGATTTCGATTTGCACGAGGTGTTCTTCATCACAACGGCCAACGACGAGTTCAATATACCCCCCGCCTTGCATGATCGCCTCGAGGTGGTGCGCTTGCCGGGTTACAGCAGCCTGGAAAAGGAGCGCATTGGCCAATTCTTCCTTGTGCCCCGGCAACTCAAGGAAACCGGCCTAAGGGAGGATCAGCTTCAGATGACGAGCGAGGCCTTGCGGGTGCTCATCAACCGCTACACACGGGAGGCGGGCGTGCGCGAACTCGAGCGCCGCATCGCGCAAGTGTGCCGGAAGGTGGCGCAGGAGGTGGTCCGCGAGGCTAAGGCGAAGGGCATCACCCACGCCAAAGCCATGCGGAACAGCCCCGCCATGACGGCGGATCGCATCGTGAGCCTGTTGGGTCCGGAAGAGTACACCGAGCAGCGGACGGATCCCGAGCCGCGCCCAGGCGTCGCGGTGGGGTTGGCCTGGACTTCCGCGGGCGGCGACATCCTGCATCTGGAGACGGGGGTGATGGAAGGCAAGGGCAAACTGACGGTCACGGGCCATCTGGGCGATGTCATGAAGGAATCCGCCGAGGCCGCCTACAGCTATCTCCGCACGCGCCGCGAAACGTTGGGCCTGCCCCCGAACTTCCACGCGGAGACCGACTTGCACGTGCACGTGCCCGAAGGCGCCATTCCTAAGGACGGACCCAGCGCGGGCGTTGCCCTGGCTATCTCCATGCTGTCGGCCATGCGCCGTCAACCGGTCCGCAAGGGCTTGGCCATGACCGGGGAAATCACGCTTCGGGGACGGGTCCTGCCCGTGGGAGGGATCAAGGAGAAGGTGTTGGCGGCCCATCGCGCGGGCATCCACACGGTCATGCTGCCGCGGGAAAATGAGAAAGATCTCCGTGACATTCCGGCCGAGGTCAAGGAAGAACTCAAGTTTGTCTTGGCCGGCGACATGGATGAGGTGCTGACGGAGGTCTTCCCCGAGACGGACGGCGGAGCCAATGCGTCATGAAGATTCGTTCATGCGGTTTTGTGAAGAGCGCGCTGGCGCTGACGGATTGTCCCCCCGAAGGCCGGCCGGAATTCGCGTTCGCCGGGCGATCCAACGTGGGGAAATCCTCGCTGTTGAACACGCTCCTTAGCCGGCGGGGGCTCGCGAAGACCAGCAAAACGCCGGGCAAGACCCGGACGCTCAATTTCTTCGATGTCAACGGGGATGTGTATCTCGTTGACCTGCCCGGCTACGGCTATGCCAAAGCCCCCAAGGCGCTCCAGGCCAACTGGGGCAAGGCGATCACCGCGTATCTGCGCGAACGGAAATCCTTGCGGCTCGTGGTGCATCTCTTGGATGCGCGTCACGAACCCACCCAGCGGGATCACGAACTGCTCGACATGCTCGACGCCTTCGCCCGGCCCGTCGTGTTGGTGGCGACGAAAGTGGACAAACTCAAGCAGAAGGAACGCGCCGCTCTCGACCGGCGGCTTCGCAAGAACCTTGGTCTCGATGACACCGCCCTTATCCTCCCGTTCTCCTCCATGACGGGCGAGGGCAAGGGACCGCTTTGGGACGTGCTCGAAAGCATGACGGCGGACTCCCCGGCGGAGTAGAAGCGTTTCCCGGGCCTTGCGTCATGACATAGCTCGCCCTGGAGCCCGTTACGCGGACTCCAGGGCGATTGATTTGCCTGAGTATATGCCGGGCTTCTATTGCTCGGGGATGGTTAGACTCAGCACCGTGGTCTGTTCACCGCCCCGCAGAATACGGACCAGCGTGGACGTACCGGGCTGAGCGTGCTGACTTATCAGCTGTTCGTAATCGCTGGTGTTTTCCACGGGCTGCCGGGCGATTTCCAGGATGATATCGCCGGTGCGGATGCCTGCATCATAAGCGGGGCTATCTGGATCGGCGCCGCTTACGACTACCCCGCCGTTGAGTTCAAAGTCTGGCGCGATACGTTCGGCAAGCTCGGGCGGAATGTCTTCGACCTGAAGGCCCACCTGATCCTCTTCAACCGGAGCTTCGGCCACTTCCTCGGGCCTGTCATAGACTTCCAGCTCCACGTCGATCTCGATGAGTTCCTCGTCGCGCCAGACTTCCAGGGTCACCGTCTCGCGGGGCGGCAGCCCGGAAATGGTGTAAACCAGGTCCGTGGCGTTTTCAATCGGCTCGCCGCCGACGCTGCGGATGACGTCGTAGGTTTGAAGGCCCGCGCGAGCCGCGGGTGTATCTTCGCGCACCCGCTCCACAAAGGCGCCGCGATCGTCGGGCATACCCAACCCCTCGGCCAAGTCAGCGGCGTCGGTGATCTCGACTCCGAGATAGCCGCGCGTGACGAATCCTTCCTCGATTAGCTCGGGAATGACATTATTGGCCAGATTGATGGGGATGGCGAAACCTATGTTATCCGCGCCGAAGACAATGGCGGTATTGATGCCGATCACTTCGCCCCGGATGTTCACAAGGGGGCCGCCGCTATTGCCCAAATTGATGGCCGCGTCGGTCTGGATGAAGTTCTGGAAGCGCAGGTCTGGGTCGGGCAGCATGAGTTCGTCGCGGCCCAAGGCGCTGATATGGCCAAAGGACAACGAGCCTTCCAGGCCTTGCGGGCTTCCCACGGCCACCGCGAACTGCCCCACCTCCAGATTGTCGGAATCGCCAAGGGCGACAGGAGAGAGCGCCTCTTCCGGCGCGTCAATCCGAATCACGGCCACATCCGTGTCCGGGTCGCCGCCCACCACCGTGGCGTCATACTCGTTGCCGTTGTAGAGCCGCACGGAAATGTTCTCCGCGTTGCGGATCACGTGGTTGTTCGTGACGATATGACCGTCTTCATCGTAAATGAAGCCGGAGCCCGTGGCGGGTACACGGCGGCGTGGGGGTTCCTGTTGGGGGCCAGGACCCATCTCATCCCTAGGGACGCCGAAGAACCGGAACAGGTCTTCGAACATGTCCATATCCGGCATATCCGGCATGCCAGGGGGGCCATCAACCTCGCGGTCCGCCTCGATGTTCACTACACCGGGCCGCACTTCTTCGCCCAGCCGGACAAATGCGCTCTCGAGTTCCTCAAGGAGTTCGGATTCCATCGCGTTTGCTGGAGTGGCGAGGCCGGGGGCCAACAGGGCCGCGGCGCATAACACTCCGATACCAATAAACCACTGTCTCATGTTGCTGCTCCTTTCATTTCCACCGCCGATGGGCGATGGATGGCATTGTGGAGGCGCGTCCTTACGCGCTCCATTTCTCCACTTGATGTTACCTTGCGTCCGTCGCAAGTCACATAAAACGAATCTCGCACCCGGCGCGCATCCGTGACGATCCGCGCCGTCGCTATATCGCATCCCAAGCCCGTTAAGGCGTGGGCTACGTCATAGAGTAGTCCCGTTCGATCGCCGCTCTCGATATCGATGACCGTATGGGTCCGCGAACTGCAATTGTCGAAGTCGATTTGGGTGCGTACGGGGACTCTGGATTGCAGCAGCGCGAATAAGCGCCGCCGCGCCTGCTCGACATAGGGGCGTACATCCGCCCCTTCCGTCAGAACGGCCCGCAGGACCCGCTCAAGACCGGCCAACTCGGTCTGGGTCAACCGCCGTCCTCCAGATGGTTCTCCCACGGTGAAGCAGTCAATCACGTATCCGTCGGGCCGGGTGAACAGGGCCGCGCTGTTGACGTCCATGAGCTGCGAGGCGAAGCTGCCCGCCAGCTTGGCGAAAAGGCCGATTTGGTCGCGCGTGCTTACGGTAATCTCGGTCATGAACGTGTCATCCACGGGCGCCGTATGGAGAGCGAAGCCCGCTTCCCTGGCGCGCGCCACCAGTTCAAGGTGATGCGCCATTTGCTCGCTCGAAAAGGCCGCATAGTACCGCTCGCCCATGGCTTGAATGTGCGGCTTCGCCTCGTCCTTGAGATCGGCGCGCGCAAGCTCGCCAACCGTGTGCGCCTTGGGTGAGTTCCAGAACGCCTCGTCCGGCGAGACCGTGCGGCCAAGCAAATGCTTCTCCGCCTTGAGGTACAGCTTCATTAGCAGGGCGCCCTTCCAATCGTTCCAGACAGCGGGGCCAACCGCGGACATGTCCGCGTAAGACAGCAAGAACAAGGAGCGGAGGCGCTGTTCGGTCCGCATGGTTTCCGCGAAGGACCGCACGATATCCTCGTCGTCGATATCCCGGTACTGACTGATGAAGGTCATCTGCATGTGATGCTCCACCAGAAAGGCGATCCGTTCGACGTCATCAGGGGAAAGCCCCATGCGGCGTCCAATGTGGCGCGAAAGGAGTGTGCTCTCCCGGACATGAACTTCGCCCTTGGCCTTGCCCAAGTCGTGAAACAGAATCGCCAATACAAGAATGTAAGGATCCGACAAATGCTCCAGGGCGGTGCGCAGGCAACGCGAAACGGTGTCTTGCCGTTCTTGAAGAGCCGAAAGCGCTTCAAGCGCCCGCAACGTATGTTCGCCTACGGGATAGGCATGAAAATCCTCGTACCGGATGATGCCCTCAACCGCGCCGAATTCGGGGATATACTGGCCAAGCAAGTCCGTGTGCGCCATCTGCCGTAATGTCGCCCCCGCCGTAATCGGATGATTGCACAAGGCAATGAAAAAGCGTCTCACGACATCGCTCGAACGGAATGCGCCGCCCACCAGCCCGAGATTCCGCCGTATCCGGCGTTCCGTCTCGTAGCTTAGGGGCGCTCCCATGCTGGCGCTCTTCCAAAAGACCTCCATGAGCCGCCACGGCGCTTGGGCGAACCACTGTGGGTCGTGAAATCCCGCCTCCAGCTCGCCGCCGGCCAGCGTCACGTCATCGGCCGAATGGGCGTGCGCGTCCGCCGCCGGGGATACGCTCGGCTGACAGTCCCACAACCGGGCGGCGCGCCGCAACAGGCTGCGCATCGTTCCCGCCGCCGCGTAGTAATCCTCCATGAGGCGCGCGATATTGGGACGCTGGTCCGCCGTGTACTCGAGCGCCTGGGCGGCCCGGTGTTGATTCACGAAGGTCAGCCGGTCCTCGCTCTTGCCCGAGGCGAAGTGCAACTCGTTGCGCAGGCGCAACAAGAAGTCGAGCGCCTCGACGACTTCGAGGTGCGTTTCCGGGGAGAGCAGGCCCACGCTCGCGACCTCGTCAAGAGTTTTGGTGCCATAAGCCGTCATAAGCAGCCACAGGGCGCCATGATAATCCCTCAATCCCCCGGCATTCCGTTTGATATCGGGGGCGAGGGCGTACAAATCGCCGTATTCCGCTGGCAGTTCCTCAAAACGTTCCCGTACGATCTCTTGGATATACCGCTTCGCCACTCCTTCTGCCTGCAAATCCCGGACACACAGCTTGAGGCGCGCGAACACCGTCGTGTCGCCAGCCAGGAGCCGGGCCTGCGAGAAGCTGGTGAAGACCTCCTTGTCCCGGTTGACCAAGTCCTGGGTTTCCGTGATGCCGCGAATGACATATCCCACACGAAATCCGAGGTCCCACACGAACGGGACAATATAGCTGTTGAGATTTTCCATGGCCGGGGTCAGGCCGCCATCATGGATCAACGCCACATCCAGGTCCGAATAGGGGCTCAGTTCCGAGCGGCCGTATCCGCCAAGCGCGCACAACGCCACGCGGCTCTGGACATTCGCCCTGTCACGAACGTTCGCCAGGGCAAAGCGGTATACGCCCAGGAGCACCGTGTCGGCCATCTCCGACAACGCGCGGACCACATTCCCGCCCGACTCGCCGGCGTCATGCCGCGCGCGAATCGCCTCGCGGCGGGCTTGCGCATGGGCCCGGGCCGCAGCCAGACAATCCTTCCGGGGGATGGCGCGAAACGCGCCGGGATCGTCCCTTGCAAGCGTGACGAGTTCCTCGAAGCTGGGAATGGTCATGGCGCGCCCATCCCTTCAGGGGTTTCGGGAGCCGCGGTGTAAGGCGGTCCGACAAGCGTAAAGGCGGTACGTGGCGCCCATCCCCGGCCGCCTTCGGCGGATTCAACGCGAATCCAATCGCCCTCCTTTCCGTCCACCGTAACACGATCGCCTTCGTAGAGTTCAAACCGGACTCCACTCACCTCGTCTATGCCGTAGCGCACGGGCACGCTTTCCACGCTGGCCACCGCGATTTGAGGCGGCTGATGACGCGCCCACGCCATGGCGGCGAACGAGAGGGCGCAGACCAGCGCGGCCGCCGCCACTGTTGTGGCGTAGCGCCTGGGCCGCCAGATGCGCACCGCCAGCGCGCCCCAGAATAGGGCCCAGAATCCCACGGCCAGCCACACCGGCGTATCGGGGTCAAGCCGTGACTGGGCGGCCAACAGCGCTTCGCGCCATTCCGGCGTCTCGGCGGGGGCCAAGCCCCGCTCGGTTTGCGCCAGGGCTTGTTCGAGGCTGCGCCGGGCCTGCGTGAAATGGGGATTGCGCTGCAACGCCCGTTCGTAATTCGCTATGGCCGGCCCTAGCCGCCCCTGCTGGTGGTATGCATGGGCCAAGTTGTAGAACACGGCGGCCTCGTGAACGCCCTCCGCCGCCAACTGCTGGAACTGTTGGGCCGCCGCGGCATAATCGCCGGCTTCATAGGCCTCCACGCCGCGGGCGAACGCCGCGTCATGGGCCGTTTCCGCCGCTGCCGCCGCCGCGCCGCAAAGGGCCAGCGTGAGTAGGGTAAGGGCCGCCGCCATATTCATGGGCAGCGCCTCAGGTTCTGTTCCCCGCCGGTCTCCAACGCGTCCATGGCGTGGCGCGCCGCGTCACTCAGGGCCGCGATTTCTTGCCGGTTGAGCCAAGCGCCGCCGTAGCGCACACGCTCGCATACGCGCATGATGCGCGTAAGGTTGTCTTGCACCGTTTGGGCTAGTCCCCGGTTGGCCAGCGCCGCCTCCACATCCGCGGCTGTGACACCGCCTGCCGGAAGGTCAAACACATTAGCCACATACGTGGACACCGCGCGATGCAAGACTTCTGCGGGCTCCGTTGATGAAGCCGCCAGCTCCAGCTGGCGTTTCGCCTCTGCAGAGGCGTTGCGGAGCCGCGTACGGGCGTTCACCTTGCCATTCCGCCGCCGGCGAATATAGAGGCCCAGAAGGGCGAAGCCAGCCACAGGAGCGGCCGTGGCTGCTCCGGCGCGCAAGGCCAGGTTGCCGCGAGGCCGCAGACCGCCGGGATTCGCGGCAAGGGGAGCGAGTTCGCCTTCAAGGTCCGCGCCGGGCCATTGCTCGGCCGCGGTCTGCTCGTCCACCCGCACCCGCTCTTCCCGCGCGACGTGTCTCGGGCTGACCTCCACATCAAAGGCGCTTGTGGTCTTGGTGACGTAGTCCTCCCGGACCGGATCAAAGAAGGAGTACGCAATCGGGGGAAAGCGCAGCTCGCCGCCCGATTGAGGGGCCACGCTGTACGTGATGTGCTTGCGCGCCGCGCCCCGGTTTGGATCTTCCATGCGGGCGCTTTGTTCCGTATCCACAATGTCGGCCCCCTGAAGGCGCGGCACGAACGGCATTCCCATGGCGTTGGGATTGCCCTCGCCCTCAATCACGACCGTCACCTCGAAGGGCAAGCCCTGCTCGGCTTGTGTGGGGCGGTCCTCCAGGGTGATATCGAATTGACCCACCGCGCCGCTGAACCCGCTCGGGGCTCCCGGCGGCAACGGCTTGACTTCCACCTCGATGGGGGCGGTTTCAAGGGTTACGTCGCGCCGTTGGAACCCCGCTTGCGTCGTCGCGCGGGCCATGCCTTCCCAGCGCCAAGGCCCAATAGTCAAGACGCCGGTTTGGATGGGATACAGGGTTTGATAGTACTGGTTAAGCTCGTATGGCCAGCCGTCGACTTCCCGTTCGTCCCGGCCGGTGCGGAAATCCATGGCGTAGAAACCCTCGGTGGCCGGATACTCGTGCCGGGCGCCGGGTCCCGAAGACACGGAGACATTCCGGTCCTGAAGCCGCCAGAGGGAAAGCTCAAGTTCCAGCAATTCGCCCTCATAGATGCTCTTCTTGTCGACTCTGCTGGTTACGAACACAAGATCGTCCCATCCCAAGGGACTCTCGCCATCCCTTTCCCGCGAGGGCCGAATCCGATCCTGGCCAGCCAATTCGTCCCGTCTGGGTTGCGGTTGAGCGGGGCTGGGCCGGATCGATATCGGAGAATCGCTGCCCGGACTGGGAAGCACGGTTAGCTCAAGCGAGTTGGATTCGATGGTTTCCCCATCGATTTCGGCTTCAGCCGGCGGAATAGTGAGGACGCCGGGTTGCCGGGCGATGGCGCGGTAACTCCGCACCTTGGTGTGCACCGGCTGGCTTCCCATGTCAAAGCGCACGCGATCGGCGCCGCCGGCGTACCGGCGATCAAAAACGAGTCCATCCACCTCGGGCAGGGTGGGTTCGCCGAGCCTGCCGCCACAGGCCTCCAGAATTATCAGGAACGGCGTGTTCTGCTCCACGGTATCCTGTTCGACGCTCATGCGCAAATAGGGCGGCGTTTCCGCCAGCGCGAAGGAGGCGGTCAATACTGCTATAAGGATAAATCCACTACGCATATCTACCACCATTGCATCCGTATGCGGGGGCCATCGTGTTCCCGGAGCATCTCCCGCTGTTCCCGGTTGTCCTCTTCTTCCAAGGCCTCAAGAATGGCTTCAATATTCTGACGCGTTTGCGGCGTTTCAGGCGCTTCCACATCTGCCGGTTCGGGCTCGGGCTCGGCGGGCATCTCGTCTTCGTCCGCGTCCTGCTCTTCCTCGCCCTCGCCGGGTTCCGGTTGCTCTTCTCCGTCCTCGCCGTCCTCGGGCTCGGACTCTTCGCCTTCTTCGTCCTCGGGCTCCTCGCCCTCGTCTTCATCCTCCTCGGGTTGCGGTTCCTCTGGAGGGGGTTCGTCCAGTAAAGTCTTCCGCAGATAGCGCATGTGATCGAGGTTGTGTTGAGCCGCCTCGTGATCCGGGTAACGCGCAAGGAACTCTTCGTAGCGGCGGATGCTGTTCTCGACGGTCTCCAGGGCTTCCTCGTATGGAGCGGCGCCCGCGATTGCGCGGGCCTGCCGGCCCTCGGTATTGACCAGGTTGTATTCTGCGTCCCGCTTCAACGAGGCGTCCGCTTCGTCCGGAAGATTCTCGAAGATCTCCAAGGCCGCCTCGAAGTGTTCGAAGGCCTCGTCTAGGCGGCCGGCTTCCAACGCCTCCTTGCCAAGCGAAACTTTCGCACATCCCATATTATACCGCAATACGCCGGAGGAGGGCTCTTCGACCTGGAGCAGCCGGTACAACTCCAGCGCGGCTTGAGCGTCACCCCGCTTGAGAAGCTCGTTGCCTCGTTCAATCTGATCGCGCAACGAGTCCGCTCCGGCGGCGTGTATTCCGCCAAGCACAAGGACGAGTATGAGCCACGTTAGCCTAGGCATATTCCCTGCCACCTTCCGGCGCGGCGTTCTCTCGCGCCAAATGACGCTGACGCAACCGGGGCATCAAAATCAGCCAGAAGCCCTCGGCGGCAAAACATAGCAGACCCAAGCCCAATGGCCACTGATACCGGTTTACCTTCTCGATTCGCTGATCGTCGCTCAGGACGCGGGCGGCGTGGCTAGTGAGCCCGCTTTCAAGTTGGTCGAGATCCCAGCCGTCTTGCCCCCCGCGGATATACGCTCCGCCGCCCGCATTGGCGGCCTGGATGAGTCCACCCTCCTCCAGCCGCGTGTGATGGGTCAGGGGCGCGCCGGGAGGCAGATGACGGCGCAGCCATTGCGGGGCTTGGACAGTGGCGCCTTGCGTTGTGCCGATTCCCACGGTATAGACGGCCGCCAATTCCGAGAGGTCCCGGGCGGCGTCTACCATGTTTCCCGTGACTTCCTCGCCATCGGAAAAGACCACCACGGCCCGGCTGTGGCGGTTGTGGGGGCCGGTCCGCTCCGCTTCGGCCCGGAATGTTTCAGCGGCCTTGTTCAACCCCGCCTCAATGTCCGTGCCAGTAAACCCGATGATCCCGGAGTCAATCGACCTTAGCACCGCGCGGGCGAAGCCCCGGTCGTGGGTTAGCGGGCTCAAAACTTCCGCGCCGCCCGCAACCACGATAAATCCGAAGCGATCGCCCGGAAAGCGGTCCATCAGCATGAGCGCCTTGCGCCGGGCCATTTCAAGGCGGTTGGGGGGCACATCCTCGGCGAGCATGCTGGGGGAAATGTCTAGAACAATCAGTATGTCGCGGGTGCGCCGTTGCACGTCGACCCTGGACTCGCCCCAATGCGGCTGCGCAAAGGCAATCGCCAAGAAGGCGAACCCGGCCAGGGTGAACCAGCCCAGCGGCTTGCGCGCGCGTGTGGCGGCCCCTACTTGCAGCCGGGGAGC
>PUOI01000586.1 GCA_003552765.1 Candidatus Hydrogenedentota bacterium
AACCCCGCGGATTGGTCTTACCGATTGTACAAGCGGATCGCCCGGACGCGCCCCGTCATTGCCGCGTTTCGTCTGCTTCACCCCGACTGGGCCATGCGCATCGCTCAGCTTGTGAGCCACGGAAGCCGCAGTTTTCATAACACGGATGTCAGCAAAGGGCACGAGATCGAACCCCTGCGGCGGTTCGCCCGGCGGGCCTTGGCCGAAGGGCGGGCGGACGTGGTCATGTGCGGCCATTGCCATTACCCCGTCCACGAGACCTACCAAACGCCCCACGGGCAAGGCCGCTACATCAACACCGGGGATTGGCTGTATCACGGCTCCTTCGCCGAATGGGAGGAGGGCCGCTTCCGCCTCCTATTGTGGGACAAAGAGCCCGAGGAAGTTCCCTGCGATGAACGCGGCCCCGCCGAAGAGAAGGCAAGCCAGTAACCAGCAGATGTGCACCTTGTTCCGGCGCCAAAACCGAAGCCAGCGCAGGTAGTAGAGCCGCCCCAGGCTAGGGCTGATGTGCGCCAGCGCCGCCGTAATGTTGTCTTTGCCGCCGTTGGCGTTGGCCATCTCCACGAGACGGTTGACGATTTCGGCGGGTGTGGAGGGCTGGTTGAGTTCGGCGATGATATCCGCCTCGTTTACCATGTTGATGAGACCATCGGTGCACAGCAGCAGCAGATCGCCGGGCTGGATATCCCAAACGTAGCTGTCCGCTTCGACTTGAGCCTGCGTGCCGATGCTTCGGGTGACCAAGTTGCGCCGGTCATCGCGCTCGGCTTCTTCCTGTGACATGAGCCCTTGCTTGACCTGTTCATCGACCCACGAATGATCCTCGGTTTGGGCCACGGCTTGGCCTTTGCGCACCAGGTACGCCCGGGAGTCCCCCACGTTCAGCACGTACGCCTTACCCGGAGTGATCAATGCGGCAAGCAGCGTGGTGCCCATCGGACGCTTATCGCGGACGAGATCGACGTTGGTCTGATAGATGCTATCGTTGGCTTTGCGGAAGCTCTCACGCAGAACGGGAATGGGGCCGTTTGCTTCCCCATTTCCTCCGCTTTCGTCTCCCCTCCGCGGCGGCTCCTTCAGGGCCTCCTTGACGTAGGAGACCGCGAGTTTGCTGGCGATCTCGCCCCCCGCGTGTCCTCCGAGTCCATCGGCCACGCAGAGCAACGCGCCCTCATTGAAGAGCTGCCGCTCCACCATGGTCTCGTCAAACACGCCATAGTAGTCTTCGTTGTTCTTTTTGCGCCGCCCGGTGTCGGTTTGCGCGGCGATGTCAAGGCGCATACTGCGGGTCCCCTCTATCTGGCGAGATAAAATGGCAAAATAGCAGAGCGCCGCGCGCCGCCGCAACTGGCCCGCGGCGCCCTGCACGTACCCCAGGAACTCCTATCATTAACTGGATGGCCCAATCATCTTACGCGGATCAACCGCCTCATGGAATTCCTCTTTGGTCATCAAGCCTTCCTTCAACACCTCTTCCTCCAACGTGGTGTGGTTGGCGTACGCGTTCTTGGCGATCTTCGCCGCATTGTCGTACCCGATGCGGCTGTTGAGCGCGGTGACCAGCATGAGCGAACCATACAGCAGCTCATGGATACGCGTCTTGTTGGGCTCCAGCCCCACCACACAGCGATCCGCGAAGGATACCGAGGCATCCGAGAGAAGGCGAATGGATTGCAGAAGATTATATATGATCAGCGGCTTGTGAACGTTGAGTTCAAAATTGCCCGAGGCGCCGCCGATGTTGATCGCCACATCGTTCCCCATCACCTGTGCCGCCACCATGGTGATCATCTCGGCCTGGGTCGGGTTGACCTTGCCCGGCATAATTGACGACCCCGGTTCATTGGCGGGCAAGCGCAATTCCCCAATGCCGCAACGCGGGCCGCTGCCCATCCAGCGGATGTCGTTCGCGATCTTGTTGAGCGAGCCCGCCACCGTCTTGAGCGCGCCGGAAGTCATCACCATGGCGTCATGCGCAGCCAAAGCCTCGAACTTATTGGGCGCAGTGCGAAACGGCAGACCCGTCAGTTCACCGATCTTTTCGGCCACGCGCACATCGTAGCCCTTCTTGGTATTCAGCCCCGTGCCCACGGCGGTGCCGCCAATGGCCAGTTCCCGCAGCCGGGGCAGCGTGCTCTTGACCCGCTGAATGCCGTTGGTCATCTGTTGGACATACGCCGAGAATTCCTGACCCAGCGTGAGCGGCGTGGCGTCCATGAGGTGGGTCCGGCCAATCTTGATCATCTTACGGTATTCCCGCGCCTTTTCGTTCAACGCCTTGCGCAGATGCTCCAAGGCGGGCAATAAGCGATCATAGATCTGCTCGACCGCCGCGATGCTCATGGCCGCGGGAAAGGTGTCGTTGGAGGATTGCGACATGTTCACGTGATCGTTGGGATGAACCGGCTCTTTGCTTCCCAACGTCCCCCCCAACAACTCAATGGCGCGATTGGCGATTACCTCATTCGCGTTCATGTTGGTCTGCGTGCCGCTGCCGGTTTGCCACACGCGCAGGGGGAAATGATCGTCCAGCTTGCCATCGATCACTTCATCCGCCGCTAGACAGATGGGTCTGCACAAGCGATCGGGCAGTAACCCCATGTCGCGGTTGGTCAACGCCGCCGCCTTTTTGAGAACGCCAAAGGCGCGGATGACTTCCCGCGGCATCCCTTCCCGCCCAATGTGGAAATTGATCATCGAACGGGCCGTCTGGCATCCGTAATACTTGTCCTCGGGCACGCGCATCTCGCCCATGGTGTCTCGCTCAATCCGGTAATTCACAAATCTATCCTCCTACTGTGGTGCACGGGGCGCTTGGTCTTAGCGGCTCCGCCAGGCAGGGGCGCCCGGCTGGATAACACAAGAAAGCCGCAAGAAGGCGTGGCAAGCGCTGCACTGCGCCCGCTTCGGCCCAATTTCCCCAACGGTTTGGCTGATAATGCCTGAACTTAGGCAGGGTGTCTTAAAGGAAAAGCGCACTAGTACACTGTCCGCCTCTAAATTGTGGCAGCCTCTATTCGTGGCGGTGAGGTGGCACGGGCTCACAGGCCGGGATTCATGGCCTGGAAGGCCATGCCACCTCCTAGCGCGTTCACTTGGGCGGTCAACAAGTTTAGGCTTGACACGCCACTAGTGTGCGGAGAGAATATGTATACCAAGTCACTTTTATACATATTTCAACAGAAACTCACAAGTATTTATAGTTTCTTCAGTACCCCTTTTCCGTCTTGGACGGGATGAATCCACGTAATGCCTTTGGCAAGCGTACGCCCGTCAGGAACGGCCATCAACGCATCATGGAAGGCCTTATCAAGCGTCACGATAATGTTATCCGTGGCCCGCGCCGCCTCAAT
>PUOI01000248.1 GCA_003552765.1 Candidatus Hydrogenedentota bacterium
CGCATTCCTGTGTAACATAACCACCAATTACATATATGTAAAAACTTCTTGTGTTAACCCTATTGACAAATCTTTCCTTCCCGTGTTAGCCTTTACATGGTGCGCATCCGATCCCAAGGTTTCCCGCGTGCGGGGACGCGGGCGTCAAAGGCGCAGTACGGAACATGGAGGAGATTTCGCCATGAACCCCTCTAACACACCTACCCCCCCCCAATCAGATAGTACACACCACGCTCCTTGAGGCTGGACCGGCGCGTAGCGAACGCCCCCGGCGAAAAAGACGAGGCCCGCCCCTCGTGTTCGACCTTTTGCTCGCCACCGCTTTAGCAGCCATCCTCCTGTCCGCCATGAGTACCGGCTCCGGCGACTCATCCAGCCCCCGCTTCTGCCGCTCCACCTCCCACGCCTTGTCCGCTATCCGGGAAGCAAACAATCTCCACGGCGTGGAACTGAATTACAACGCGTGCTACCCGGAAGGATCTTTTGAAGGATGGGATTATTTCCCGTGGTGGTCCCATCCTATGTCCATCGACGTGGATGTCCCCGACGCCATCTCCTTTGCTTCCGGTAGCCCGCCAGTGTACACGGTTCCAGCCAGCGAATGGATCTACATCAGGGCCGAAGGTGGCGAGGCCGGTCATGTCAAAGTCGGATCTCTTGGAGACGACCAAGGATGGGATTGTGAGAACCCCCCACCGTGCGAACCCGAAGAGGTTCCAGGCCACGATTGGGAAAACAAGGACCATCTCTTCGAGTGGACGGTGGAGCCCTTGAGTGGTCACGAAGTAAGAGGTGTGTACCATTCGAAGCCAGACGAGGAAATATTCGATGAGGAGGTCCCCCCTGGCGTGCCGCCGGCCGCAGCCCCCGACTCATGCACGTGCCCCCACTATCGGTGTCACGAGGAAAGAAAAATCTGGCTACAGATGCCTCTACCTGAAGATGGCAACGGCGATTTCGAGGCTCTCTTCGATGTCACGGTGGAAAGGCAGCCTACCATTGCATATGACGAGGTCCCAGACAAGCACATCCAACTGGAGGTGGTAGAGGTGCCCGATACACCCAAGGTAGTCGAACGAGATTTCTACATCACCCCTTCCGCAGCAGACGCTGGCTTCGATGCGAGCGACGTCCACGCCTTGGTGGACGATGTTAATGAAATGCTCCACCTGGAATACGAGCACGACGCGAGTGATGAATACACCGGCGTCCTGCGGGATTACGACTCAAATCATGATGGGGATCTGGATTCCTCCCGCGGACGCTACGACCGCTACGTACCTGTCGAGTTTGAGGTCGGCGACATCACGATATGGAACGAGCACACATTTCCTGAGGAGTTCAACAGTAATCTGACGGGGTGGGAGGCTATTGTCACAAACGAGGCAGAGATCACTATAGCGCCAGATGACATAATTCGGAAGGGCGAGAATCATGCTGGCGATCCTATTTCCGAGGATGACTGGTGGAAAGACGATCTTGACAAGAACGTTATCGTGACAGAAAGGGTTCTCCGTACAGTGGTGTACGATGCGAGCGATGGGTACCTGCGTCTCGTCAGTACACCGCGAGGAGTGGCTAATCTAGACGAAGGCCAATACAATACGGAAGTGGTGATTGAGCATGAGGCGGGACCAGAAGCTCTTCTTCACGAATGGGGTCACAATATGGGTTTGCTTCATACCGATCCCGGCGGCTACCCAGCAGAAGGGCATTCGGACAACCATATGAATCCAGCGTTAAACGTAATCGGGCCGTGGATTTCCGAGAAAGAACTCGAACTCTATGGTCAGGAGGGTGTGGAGCCGAATCAGTATCAGCGTTGGACGGGGATACCATAGCGGTGAGAGTAGTTACACCAAGACTTGCGGAGGATATCGACATGAAGGTTAAGATACTTGTGTATATGCTGGCGCTCGTGCTTTTGGCCCCAGGGGCCTTTGGCGTGTTGATAGACGACCATGAGCGTCCACCGGAAGAGGAACTAACTGCGTTGCCATCCCTAGACCTGGAGAACCGCGATGAACTCCGGGATTACCTGGCTGCGGTTCGCCAATACTACCAGTACAAATACTGGGAAGCCATGGCCGAGGAATTGAGTGACGACTATCGCGAGGGCCAGGGGCTTGTCCTGCGCGCGGATGTAGCGGCCGGAGCCAGGGAGATCGATACCCAAACACGCCGATCCGTCCGCGTTCCCCTTCATCCCTCGCACGATCCCTGGTTGTTTGATGCCGTATGGCGGCTGCTCGACGAGGACTCCGTGGACTGGCGCACTATTGCGGATATTGGAGACATCCTGATGAGGTTCACCGAGAAACATCCTGAAGGAATCAAGATAGCCCTCCACATGGTGGAGCGGCCGCTGCAAGAGATACAGGAAAGCCCTCCCCATGAAGCCGCTGCGGGTTTCAACGGCTACAAATACCTGGTATACCACTGGCCGGAACAAGCAGGCCGTATTCTTGCCGCGCTTGTGACCTTGCCTCATCAGCCGAAGGATCGGATGATTCACCCGCCCCATCCGGAAGCAACGGACACGGAAGTAGAAGAGCGTGAGAGGCGAAACTCATCCACGGCGCGGGGAATCCTCGAGAGAAATGCCACGCCCGAGGAACTCGCGGAGGTGGCGTCGTACATCGAAGCCGACGTCGAGGCGGGCGCGTTCGAGTTGGACGCGGAAACCGAGGAGTGGCTGGAGAGCATCCGGCAGTAGAACAACCGTTGCGCCGTGGCGGCGGGGCGTGAGGCGTTGCCCTCCGCGCGTTGCGTCTCACGCCACGACGCCGCGCGGCCCACGAGGCCCAACGGGCCGGCAACACAACAGCCCAGGGCAATCGCCCTGGGAATGGAGAGCCCCCAGCCGTTAGCCCTGAAAGGGCGTTACAAATGGCGTCGAATGTGCCGCCCTTTCAGGGCTTGACCAGGGCGCGAACACCATGCATGGAGGACGAGTCATGGACCCTAGGATGTTAGCAGCCGCGGTATTGCTGGGCATGGCGCCAGTCTGGGCGGAGGCCATGCCCGTGGCCCTGACGGAGGAGCGCCGGGCCGAAATCGAGGAGAATCACCAATACCCGCCGGAGTCGGAGTTGGAGCCGTTGCCGTCCCTGGACCCGGACGAACGGGAGGAGATGCGGGAGCGTCTTGAGACGCTGGAGAGGCTCTACGAGATTAAGCTGCGCGAGGCGTGGGTGGAGCATCATGGCCTGGACAGTGTGGCGGACTTGTTCGCCCACGACAAGCGCCACTATCGCACCCGGCGCGAATACCAGTACCAGGCCCGCGCGGAGCTTCGGCCTGAACACGAGCAATGGCTCTTCGAAACCGCGTGGGGCTTGCTTGA
>PUOI01000369.1 GCA_003552765.1 Candidatus Hydrogenedentota bacterium
ATGGCCATACTCACGGGCGACACGCTTTTGGCCATGGCGTTCGACGTGGTATCGCGCTCCGGCAACGCGGCGGTGGTGAGCGAGATCGCCCGCGCCGCTGGGGTGGAAGGGATGGCCGGCGGGCAAGTGATTGACCTGTTGAGCGAGGACAAAGAGCTTACCCTGGAGGAGTTGCGCCGTCTCCACGCTT
Organism: Candidatus Hydrogenedentota bacterium; assembly: GCA_003552765.1. Taxonomy (GTDB): domain Bacteria; phylum Hydrogenedentota; class Hydrogenedentia; order Hydrogenedentales; family SLHB01; genus SKRY01. The sequence continues at coordinate 191 of PUOI01000369.1, forward strand.
ACAAGACGGGAGCGCTTATCCGGGTGAGTGTGCGGGCGGGCGCGATACTCGCGGGAACGGATTCTGGGGCGCTTGAAGCCCTGACGCACTACGGCGAACACGTCGGCCTCGCGTTTCAAATCGCCGACGACATCTTGAATGTGACGGGCAGTCAAGAAGCGCTAGGCAAACCGGTGGGCAGCGACGCCGCCCACAAGAAATCGACCTACCCGGGGTTGGTGGGTCTGGATGAAGCCCGCCGCTTGGCCGAGGCCTCGACCGAGGAAGCGCTGCGCGCCCTCGAACCGTTCGGCGGCAAGGCCGATCCGTTTCGCGCCCTGGCGCGCTATATCATCGATCGGGACTCATAGGTTCGTCTCCCCAATCCTACGGCGAAAGGATACGCTTTAGCTTTCCCAATAACGTCTTCTTCTTTGGGATAACCTCGACCGCGTTCCTGGCGGACGCGGAAGACTCTGGCGGGGCCGCGGTCACCTGGAGCACCACGGCGGTCACGTTGTCGGGCGCGCCTCGCTCAAGGGCTTGCCGCACCAGACTCCGGGCGGCCCGTTCGGGGGACGACTCCCCCGCAAGGGCCGCCTCAATCTCTCCGTCCTTCACCATGTTGGAGAGTCCGTCTGAACACAGCAGCAGAGCATCGCCCTGAGCAAGCTGCACTGCGTATAGATCCACCTCCACGCCCTCCCGCGCCCCGAGCGCCCGTGTAATCAGGTTTCGCATGGCATGGGTGCGCGCTTCTTCCTCGTCCATCATCCCTTGCCGCACTTGGTCGGCGACATAGCTATGGTCTTCCGTTACCTGCTGAAGCTCGCCGTTACTCCATGCTGCGTAAACCCGGCTGTCGCCCACTTGAGCAACATAAGCCTGATCGCCGAGCACGGCGGCGGCGGAGGCCGTGGTGCCCATCCCTTTGAGACCGGGATTCTGCCGTCCCTCGCTTAGAATCCGGCTATTGGCGTCAACAAGGGCGCCGCGGAGACGCTCGGGCGCGCCGCTGCCGTTAGGATTGCCGTGGAACGCATTGAAGAAGGAGCTACAGATGCTTCCCACGGCGAGCCGGCTCGCGTACGCGCCGCCCCGCGCGCCGCCCATGCCGTCCGCCACCACGAACAGCATACCCAAGGATTCCGAACCGGGACCGGGGATCGCCGCCGCGCACATGTCCTCGTTCGCGGGCCGCCTCTTGCCCACGTCAGAAATGAGATGGGCTTCAAGATAGGCCCCGGTCCAATGATGCTCGTAATTGCCGCCGTCGTACGGACCGCTATGAATGGTCGCCTCAACTGTCATCGCGATTGATGCGCACGCCTTTCGATGCTATTCCGCGTCCGGATGCGTTTCGCCCATCGGGCGGATGCCCTCGACCGCCGATCGGACCCGATACACGCCGGTACGCGCGGTTACATAGAAGTCGCGGCTGTCGTCGCCGCCAAAAGCGCAGTTGGCCGGCATCTGCGGAAACTCGACCGTCCCCACGTGCTCCCCATCGGGCATGTAGATTCGGATGCCGTCACTGGCTGTTGACCAAATGCGGCCGTCCACATCCACCTTCATTCCGTCGGGTCCCGGCAGTTCGCAGAAGAGGCGATCGTTGCTCAGCGAACCATCTTCGGCGATGTCAAAGGCCCGGATAAGGCCTTCGGTGGTATCGGAGACATAGAACGTTTGCTCATCCGGGCAAAGGGCCAGCCCGTTGGGGCGGTCGAAATCATCCACGAGCAACACGAGATCCCCGCCATCCGCCGGAATCATGTACACGCCGGAGAAATCGAGTTCCGCCTCGCGACCCTCAAGGCCATAGGGCGGGTCGGTAAAGAAAATGGCGCCGTCCGACCGGACGATGACGTCGTTGGGGCTGTTCAGCATGGCCCCTTCGTATTCGTCGGCGAGCACCGTTATGGAGCCATCGGCCTCGGTCCGGGTGACGCGCCGGTTCCAATGCTCGCACGCGATGAGACGGCCCTCGTTATCCAGCGTCAGCCCGTTGGACTTACCGCTGGGTTCACGAAACACCGAGCCATCCGCGCGGTAAATGATATCCGCCGGGATATCGCTAAACAGCAACCCTTCCTCTGGATGCCAAATCGGCCCTTCCGTGAATTCAAACCCATCGTTGACGAGTTCAACCTCGCTAACCACCAAGTCTTCGAGCGCGGCGTCTTCCGCCGCGGCCGTCACCGCCAGTAAGAGGATGCCGAGCATCATGTTTCTCCTTCTCGTGTTTACAGCCAAAGACAAAGAACAGTGTCGGAACGGTGTTTGCCGTTCCCTTATGCCGGGATCGCGAAACCCAGCCGCTTAACACTCAGTATACCCCAAAAAGGCGCGTCACGTCGCCAAAAGCCGTGGGGCGGGGGGCATTGCGCCAATCGACCGCGTTAGCGGTCACAGCTGCTAGCCGGGGGTTGCAGCCCGCGCAACGGGCAATAGCCCCGGTTCTGATGCACGCCTTTCTTTTCGAGCGCGGCACGCAAACGGGGATCCATCGCATCCGGAAAGGGCTTATGGCGCGCCGGCCGCGCGGTTGCACACGCCACGCCGTGAGGTTGCGCTGAATATTGGGATCCTCCCGCAAGCGATCAATTATCTGAGCTGTGTGCATGGCTATGTATTTCCTTATCAAAACGACCGCGTTAGCGGTCACAGCCGGTAGCCGGGGGTTGCAGCCCGCGAAGCGGGCAATACCCCCGGATCGGTGGCGCGCCTCGAACGACCCCTTTAGGGGTCGCAGCAGCCACGGTTATTCGAGAAAGCGTGGATTATAGGCCACCCCCGCCTTCTCCAACATCATAACCAACTCCTCGCGAAAGGAGCGTTGGTGATGATGTTCGTCTTGCGTCATGATGTAATGCCGCACCGCCTCGAGACCCGGTGCGCTTACGGTGAACCCCGCGTATCCATCCTGCCACGCGAAGCCGTCTTCTCGCATCTCGTCCCGAACCCAAACAGAGGAATTCTTCTTCGTCTCACGCACAATGTCGGAGAGCCGTTGAGTGGGATTCAACCCGAAGAGCAAATGCACGTGATCCCGCGTTCCGCCCACGCCGTGCGAATGGGCTTCAAGGCCCCGCAACGCACCACCAATGTAGTCGTGAAGCCGGTCCCGCCACTCGGCGTGAATTATGGGTTCTCGGTTCTTCGTGCTGA
>PUOI01000075.1 GCA_003552765.1 Candidatus Hydrogenedentota bacterium
GACGGCCTCGCCGGCAACACCACCCGCCCCACGTCGAATCGCTCCAGCACATGAAACAATCCCCCGATGTGATCGCTGTGCGCATGGGTCACCGCGACGTAGTCCAGCCGGGACACCTGCCGCGATCGCAGGAACGGCTCCACCACGCGCTCGCCCATGTCCACGAACCGTCCCGCGTCCCCGCCATCCACGAGTAGCGTTTGCCCGCTGGGCGCGCGAACGAAAATGGCGTCGCCGTGGCCCACGTCGAGGACCACGATTTCCGGCTCGGGCGTCCATGGCCGCCAAAAGATCAGCGCCCCCGCTAGCCCAAGCGCCAGCACGGTTCCCCAGCGCCGGGGATCCATCCCCCGCCGGACGCCATACCACGCGACCGCCACTCCGCCGAAGTAGCTGGCCACGGACAACGGTCCCGGAACCGCCACGCGCCAGTAACTCCCGGGAATACTCGTGGCCGCCCCCGCCGCGCTGTCGATAAGCCAAATCAGCGGTACGAGCGCGTGTCCGCTGATGAGGGCCGCGCCTTCCCACGTGAAGGCGGCGGCGGCGGTGAAACAGCTCACCCAGAGCACAAGGGTCAGCAGGGGAACCACGGCCAGGTTGACCAGCGGCCCAAGGCCCGGAAGCACGTGAAACGTATGGAGCAGAAGCGGCAGGGGAAGTATCTGCACGGCCAGGGTTGCCGAGAGGGTTTGGCGCATCGCCCAAGGGATTCGCAGCCCTTCAAGGCGGTGTTCGATGGGTTTGTGAAACAGGAGTATGGACGCGACGCTCATGAACGAGAGTTGAAACCCCAGTTGGAACAAGCTGTCGGGATCGCTCACGAGAAGGATGAGGCCCGCCAGGCTCAACGCGCTTGGCGTGTCGGGCTCCCGGTCGAAGAGTTCGTATACCATGTACGCCGCCACCATGAGCGACGCCCGCATGGCCGACACGCGCGCGCCCGTGGTCAACGCGAACCCAAACACCGCCACGATTACCAGCACGGCCCGCAGCCGCCGGTTCCTCACGAACACGCCAAGCACACCGGACACCGTAAGGAACACAATCCCCATGTGGATGCCCGACACCGCGAGGATATGCGCGGTCCCTGCTCTCAGATAGGTGTCGTAATCCTCGTCCTCCACGCGCCGGCGGTCGCCAAGCCACACCGTGTACACCAAGGGGATGGCCGCTTCCGGCACGATGCCGCTCAAGCGTTCGGCTTGGAGCTGACGCCATTGCGCGGGCCAATAGCGGTGCGGCCGCGTGGGAGGCGCATCCACCCGTTGGATGCCGTTCGGACCGTATACCCGCACCATGCTGTGCACGCCCTGTCGGCGGAGATGATCCTCCACGTCGCGGACGCCGGGGTTCACCGGGCCGAGCCGGTAATTCACGTCCCCTTCAACCCGGATCTTTTCTCCCGGAAGAACCGGCTTCGCCTTGCCCGTTTCGGAGTTGTCCCATCCATTCGGCGCGGACCACCGGACCTGAACCCGGCCGGTCTCCGTGAGCCGCTCCCCGCCGTGGCGCGCCTCGGTGACATCCAGGATGATGGTGGCGTATTCCGTGTCGTCAAGGATGATATCGGCCTCGCGGACGCGGCCTTCCAGGGTGAGGTGAGGGCTGTCTTCCGCGAGGGCGTACCGCGCCAAGGGATCGGCGGGCGAATCGAGCTGATGGAGGCCCTGCACAAACGCGCCCGCGCCGGCGAAGGCCAGGAGGATGGGCAGATGGCGCAACGAGGGCCGCAGAAAGTCCGCGCCGGTCACGGCGATCCCCACGCCGAACGCCACGAGACCGTAGGAAATGCCTGCCTCCGAGGTCCCGTCGGCCAAATAAATGCCCGCCGCAAAGGCGAGCGTGCACCATAACAGCGGGCGATTCACAGGGAGGTTCCAAAGGTTCGCGCCCGGCCCAAACCGGGGCGCGGGCCATCACACGGGTTAACCGCCGCCAGCCATCATGTTCAGGAACAGCGCATAGAGCTGCAACAGGATGTTGACGATATTGTAGATTTGCGCGGTCAAACTATCAGGGGGAAGGACCATAATCTGGTCCCGTATGACCTCGCTTAAGCGTCCGAAGACGTCTCCAATAAACATGACTGTTCACCCTTTTCGCGAAACGCGCCGCTGCCCGCGCGTTAGCTCCGGTTGGCGGGAACCAACAAAACAGGCGCGGGCGCATAGCAGATGACCTTGTGCGATACACTGCCTAGGAATACTTCTTGTATGAACCCGCGGCCCTGGCTGCCCATGACAATGAGGGAGTAATCGTACTCCTGGGCCTGTCTCAGAATCTCCTGCGGGGGCGAACCATAGAACAGCTCATAGTCCACTTCAACCTCGCCCTTGGCCTGCAGGCGCGCCTTAACGGCTTCGAGCCGTTCGGCGTCGATTCGGTTGAACTCTTCCAGTTTGTGTTCGAGATGATGCTGAATACGCGAGCGGTCTTGCACATGCATGAGGGTCACGCGCGCGCATCCCGCCTCGACAAGATGCTCCACCCACGCCAGGGCGCGCTCCGCCGTGTCCGAGAAGTCCGTGGGATACAAGACGTGCGTGCGATAGTCGCGGCAGATGACCTCGCACGGACGGTCCGCTTCCTCTTCCACCATCCGCGCCCGGAGCACGAGCACCGGAAGGGTGGACTTGTTCAGGACCTCGTAAGCAACCCCGCCCCTGAACAGTTCGCCGTCGCGGCTTTCCGCCGTGGTATGCACCGCGATGAGCGAAGCCTCGTGTTCGCGGGCGGCTTTCAGGATTTCGTGGTAGGGCGGCCCCAGCCGTAGTTCAATACTCACCTCGAATCCCGCGGCTTCCAGGACATCCTTCTGTTCGGCGAGTTCTTCCTCGGCGGGTCCCTTGAACTGATCATAGAGCGCGCCGCCTCCGGGCGCGTTCATGGCGTGAACGAGCACGATTTCGCGCGTCCCCACCGCTCGCAGCCCTTCAAGGCATTCGGCGATCTGGCGCGAAGCGCCGCTCAGGCTTGTTGCGTAAACAACTTTGGAAAACATGCCGCCCCCCCTCTTGCAATCCGATTCAATCGCGTTGATTATGCCATATCCGCCCCCGCTTATTCTTCCAACTGAACGGGTTGCAAGTTGGAGCCAGCCTCGGCATCCTCCCCGGCGCCTTCCCGCTGCGGGAACCAGTGGGCCGTGCGCTGACACACGCGGACCAACGCCAGCATCAGCGGCACTTCGATGAGCACCCCCACCACGGTGGCCAGCGCCGCGCCCGAACCAAGCCCGAAAAGCATCACCGCCGTGGCCAAGGCCACCTCGAAATGGTTCGAGGCGCCAATCATGGCCGTGGGGGCCGCGTCTTCATAGCTCAGCTTGAAAGC
>PUOI01000182.1 GCA_003552765.1 Candidatus Hydrogenedentota bacterium
CGCGCCCCTTCATCGAGGCCGAGGAAGCCTTGCGCGCCATGGACCCCAGCGCGCCGCCGGACATCGTCATCACCGATCTTTACATGCCCGGCATCGACGGTTGTCGCTTGTGCCGCTTGTTGCGCTCGCCCGAATACTCCGCATTTAATGACGTCCCTATCATGGTTGTGTCCGCCACCTTCGCCGGCGAGGAACCCCGCCGGATCGCCGCCGGTATTGGCGCGGACGCCTTCATGGGAGCTCCCGTCGATGGGAAGCGTTTCACTGAACACGTGCGCACATTGCTGGGGAGCCGTCCCCCCCACCCTTATCCGCGCGTCTTGGTGGCCGCGGACAATGCGGTCTTAGCCGCGGAGCTACAGAAAAACCTTGCGGCAAACGGGTATGAAACCGACACCGTGTGTACCGCGAGGGAAGCGTCTGCTACTTTTGCGGACACCGCGTATAACGTGGCCATTCTGGATCACCATTTGATGGATGGACCTGCCGACCACTTGCTCGACGAGTTCCAGACGCAGCGGCCCGATTGCATCTGCCTGATGATGACGGCGGATCCCACGCCGGAGCTGGCCCTCGCGTGGATGAAACGCGGCGCCGCCGCCTACGTCCGTAAACCCTTTGAGCCGGCCTATTTGGTCGAGCTGTGCGACAAGGCGCGGCGGGAGCAGTTTCTTCTTCATACGCGCGACCTGCTGGAGCTGCGCACGAAAGAATTGCAGCAAAGCGAGGAACGCTACCGGCGCATCACGCAGACCATCCACAGTTATGTGTACACCGTGCGCATCGAAGACGGCGAGCCTGTCGAGACCAAGCACGGACCGGGTTGTCAGGCCATCACCGGCTATGACGAGACTGAGTTCGAGGCGGATCCCTTCCTTTGGCTGCGCATCGTTCCGGATGCCGATCGCCCCAAGGTCATCCAACAAGCCCGCGACGCGCTCAGCGGCGAATCCGCTTCTCCCATCGAACACCGCCTTGTGCGTAAAGACGGCGCGGTTTGGTGGGTGCGAAACACCTGCGTGCCTCAATACGACGCCCACGGCGTTCTCGTGGCGTATGACGGATTCGTCCAAGACATCACCGAGCGCAAGAAAGCCCAGGACGCGCTGGAGGCAAGAGAAGAAAAGTACCGCGCCATCGCCTCTCAGATGGGCGACGCGCTTTATGTGCACGATCTCGAGGGGAACTTTCTGGAAGTCAATGACGCCGCAGTGGCTCATACCGGCTATACGCAGGAAGAGCTTCTACGGATGAACGTGTTCGATCTGCATCCGGAATCCGGCGATAAGGAAGACATCTTACGTCAGTGGAGGGACCTTTCGCCCGGAGAATGCATCCAGTTGGAGCATGAACACCGCCGCAAGGACGGGACCCACTATGCTTGCGAACTGGCCATAAGCAAGGTCACTTTTGGCGGTGAAGACTACATTCTAACTCTGGCGCGCGACATCACCGAGCGAAAACAAACCCAGGAGGCGCTAGAGGCAAGAGAAGAAAAGTACCGCGCGATCGTGCAGCAAATGTCCGACGAGTTGTATCTGCACGATCTCGACGGGAACTTCGTGGAGGTCAATGACGCCGCCGCGGCCGCGGGCGGTTACACCAAGCGTGAACTGCTGGGGCTCAATGTGTTCGACCTGGACTCGGACGTGGCCATCCGGCATGATGCACGGCGCATGTGGGAAGAGATGCCGGTGGGATATATGCGGGGATTCCAGACCGAACACAGCCGCAAAAATGGAAGCCGCTACCCGTGCGAGCTGACCATAAGCAAGATTTCCTTTGGCGGCTCGGACTACATCCTGGCTCTCGCGCGGGATATTACTGAGCGGGAACAAGCGGAACAAGCGCTGCGCGACAGCGAGGAACACCTGCGCACCACGCTCGATTCCATCGGCGACGCCGTAATCGCCACCGATGTGGACGGCGCCATAAACCGGATGAACCCCACCGCGGAGGCCCTAACGGGTTGGAAGCTCGACGAGGTTAGGGGCAAACCCCTCCCCCCTGTCCTCCACATCGTGAATGCGGAGACACGGGAACCCGTCGCCAATCCGGTTGAAAAGGTTCTGGAAACCGGCAAATGCGTGGGCCTCGCCAACCACACCATGCTGATTGCCCGCGACGGGACGGAGCGGCAGATCGCCGATTCCGCCGCCCCCATTCGCGACGCCAAGGGCGAGACGTCCGGTGTCGTGCTCGTCTTCCGGGACGTGACGGAGGAATACCATCTACACGCCAAACTGAGCGCAAACGAGCGGTTTCTTAGTAGTGTATTTGAGTCCATCCAGGATGGCATCAGCGTGTTGGATTGCGATTTGAATATCCTTCGGACCAACAAGTGGATGGAGGATAAATACGCTTGGCATGCGCCTCTCGAAGGCAAGAAGTGTTACGAAGTGTATCAGGGGCGCGAGTCGGTGTGCCCGTGGTGCCCCACCATCAAAGCCCTCGAAAATGAAAAGCCAGCCCGCGCCGAGGTCCCATTCCCAAACGCGGAGGAGCCGGAGGGATGGATAGACCTGTCCGCATTTCCACTCACGGACGAGAACGGTGAGGTGTGGGGAGTCATTGAGTACATTAAGGACATCACGGAACGTAAGCATATAGAGGAAGCGCTTCGGGAGAGCGAACAGAAGCACCGGAGCCTGGTCGAGGCGCTACCTGATATGGTGATGCGCGTGGATTGTAGCGGCCGCCACTTGTTTGCGTCTCCCAATGTTTTCGAATGGACGAACCTGAAACCCGAGGCGTTCATAGGAAAGACCGGCGAGGAATTGGGATTCGATGAAGACGTCTGCCGGTTGTGGGCGGACGGAAGGCGGCGGGCCATGGAAACCGGGGCGCCTACGGAAATGGAGTTCTCGCTCGACACGAAGAAAGGGCCGTCCGTTTTCAATCTCCGGTTTGTGCCCGAGCAGGGGAAGGCCGGGACCGTGGAATCGCTGTTGTGCTTGATGCGGGATATCACCGAGCATCGCAAGACCGAGCAGGAATATGAAACCCTCTTCCACCAGATGGTGGAAGCCCTCGCCGTCCACGAAATCATCTGCAACGCGCGGGGAGAACCGGTGGACTACCGCTTCCTCGCCGTCAACCCCGCGTTTGAGCAAATGACCGGCCTGAAAGCGGAAGAGATTGTGGGGAGGACCGTACTGGAGGTTTTGCCCGGCACCGAGTCCTACTGGATTGAAACCTATGGCTGCGTCGCGCTGACGGGCGAGTCCGCATATTTTGAACGCTATGCGCAAGAGTTTGGCAAACACTATGAGGTAGCGGCGTTCCAGTCCGCCCCAAACCAGTTTGCCTGCGTGTTCATGGA